>DASYRU010000271.1:0-2125 GCA_036004165.1 Actinomycetota bacterium | reverse complement strand
AGAGATGAAGATGCGGCCCAAGATCGACCCGCACGACTACCAGACCAAGAAGGGCCACGTCGAGCGCTTCCTCAAGCAGGGCCACAAGGTCAAGGTCACCATCATGTTCCGCGGCCGCGAGATGGCCCACACCGAGCTCGGCCGGCGGCTGCTCGAGCGGCTCGCCACCGACCTCGTGGAGCTCGCCCAGGTCGACAGCCCGGCCCGCCAGGATGGGCGCAACATGATCACGGTGTTCTCGCCGCGCAAGACCCAGGGCGGCAAGGGACCTCCCCAGGCGCCCGCCCGCGGCCAGGCAAGCCAGCCGGTCGCCGCGCCCGCCGGCGGCCAGCCCGGCCGCTCGGCGCCCGTCCGCACCCCATAGGAGATCCCCTAGGAGATCCCGTGCCGAAGATGAAGACCCACCGGGGCGCAGCCAGACGCTTCCGGGTGACCAAGAACGGCAAACTGATGCGCAGGCAGACCAGGCTCAACCACGAGCTCGAGAAGAAGTCCTCCACGCGCAAGCGCCGCCTCGGCCGCGAGGTCGAGGTTGCCGCCGGCGACCGGCGGTCGGTGCGCCGGATGCTCGGCCTGTAGCAGAGGGCGACCGGCACGAACCACCTCCGACCGGAAAGAGAACCACGATGGCAAGAGTCAAGCGGGCGGTGCACGGCGCCAAGGCCAAGCGGACCACCATGGAGCTGGCCAAGGGCTACCGGGGCAGTCGCAGCCGCCACTACCGTGTCGCCAACGAGCAGGTCATGCACTCCCTGCGGTACGCCTACCGCGACCGGCGGGCGCGCAAGGGCGACTTCCGCGCCCTGTGGATCGCCCGGATCAACGCGGCCGCGCGGGCCGAAGGGATCACCTACAACCGCTTCATCGCCGGCCTGCGGCTGGCCGGCATCCAGGTCGACCGCAAGGTCCTGGCCGACATTGCGGTGACCGACCCCCGTACCTTCGCGAGCCTGGTCGCCAGCGCCCGCGAGGGCCTGAACGGCCGGACCTGACCAGCCCCCGCCGGCCGTGGACGTGAACGTGATCACGAGCCCGAGCAACCCCGCGGTGCAAGCGGCGCGCAAGCTCGCCCGCCCGACGGCGCGCGTGCGGGCCGGCGGGCGCTTCCTGCTGGAGGGGCCGGAGGGGATCCGCGCCGCCCTCGACGCCGGCCACCTCCCGGTCACGCTGTTCGCCACCGAGCGGGCCGCGGCCCGCCACGCCGGCCTGGTCAACACCGCCAGGCAGCGCGGCTCGCAGGTCGTCATGGTCGCCGAGTCGCTGCTGGCCGGGCTGACCCGGACCGCCACCCCCCAGGGCCTGGTCGCGGTGCTGCCAAGCGTCGTCCGCTCGCTGGACGGGCTGCCGCCGGCGCCCCAGCTGGTGGTGGTGCTGGTCGAGGTCCGCGACCCGGGCAACGCCGGCACGGTGGTGCGGACGGCCGACGCCTTCGGCGCCGACGCGGTGGTCACCACCAGCCGGTCGGTGGACCCGGAGAGCCCCAAGGCGGCAAGAGCCGCCGCCGGCAGCCTCTTCCACCTGCCGGTGGTGGCCGGTGTGGCCTGGCCGGACCTGCACCCCGCCCTGCGCGAGCGCGGCCTGCGCCTGGTCGGCGCCGATCCGCACGCCGAGGCCACCATCGACCAGGCGCCGCTGCACGACCCGGTCGCCCTGGTCGTCGGCAACGAGGCGCAGGGACTGCCCGCCGAGGTCCTTGCGGACCTCGACCAGGTCGTCCGGGTGCCGCTCGCCGGCCGGGCTGAGAGCCTCAACCTGGCCGCCGCCGCGGCGATCCTGCTCTACGAGGCCGCCCGCCGGAGGGGTCCGGCGTCCGCCCAGCGCCGCGACCGGGAGGAGGCCGCAGTTGGCCGATAGCGAGGCCTTCCTGGAGGCCCTGCCCGACGCGGTGGTGGTGGTGGGCGCCGACGGCGGCGTGGTCTACGCCAACCCGGCCGCCGAGCGGCTGGTCGGGGCGGGCCGCGACGAGCTCGCCGGCCGGCCGCTTGACGACGCCCTGCCCCTGCGCGACGGCGCCGGCAACCCCTGGTGGGCGTGCTCGGAGCGGCTGCGCCGGCTCCCAAGGGTGCGGCGCGTGCCCGCCCGCGAGCTGGGGCTGGACGCCGGACCCGGAGCGCCCACCCCCGTC
>DASYRU010000270.1:0-2130 GCA_036004165.1 Actinomycetota bacterium | reverse complement strand
AGACGCCGACCTGGCCAGCCTCGCCGGGCTGCTGGTCGGCATGGAGGACGGCAAGGGCTCCTGCGTCGGCATCGGCTACCTGGAGCTGGCAGAGGACGGCGGCCTGCGCATGATCTCGGCCGTCTCCGAGGGCGCCCGCGCGCTGCGCCTCGGCTCGACCCGCATCACCCCAGACTGGTCGTCGACCACCAGGGTGGACCTGCGCCACCTGTTCGGCACCGAGTAGCGGGAGCGCCGCCGTTCAGGCCACGTCCTGCCGGCGCAGCAGCGAGGCGCCGGCGGCGACGAACAGGGCGAGGTAGAGGACCAGCGTGATCGACGCCCTCGTCCCGGTGACCGCGTCGGTCACCCCGGGGGCCACGTCCCCGGGATCCCCCGCCTGGGTGGTCAGGGTCCACACCAACGACCCTGCATTGGTGGCTGGCAGCAGGTCACGGAGCGGCCGCAGGCCGGTGAGCAGGCTGTCGGCCACCCCCGAGATCAGGTTCTCGATCGCGAGGATCCATACCACGCCGAGTCCCACCGGCAGCGCGACGCTGCGGAAGACGAACCCGAGCAGCGCGCCGAACAGGCACCACACGGCCAGGATCAGCCAGCCGCCGGCGATGCCCTCGGCGAGGTCGAGCGGCGCGGGGAAGTCGAGCGGCTTCGACTCGACCGCGGCGATCAGCGAGCTGCTGAGCGCGCCGACCGCCAGCAGGATCAGCACCGCCGCCAGCAGCATGGTGGCGAGCGCCAGCAGCTTGCCGCCGAACACCCGCAGTCTCGAGGGCCGCTGGGTCAGGATGGTCTTGAGGCTGCCCCAGCCGTACTCGCTGCCGACCGCGAGCGCCCCGAAGATGAGGGCCAGCGCTCCGGTGAACACCGGGAAGCCGCCGAGCGCGTTGGGCACCAGCTGGTCCGGCAGCGTGCTGGCCAGGACCTGCTGCCGCGTGGTCCCCTCGGTGGCGAAGTTCTCGCCGCTGGTCGCGTAGCTGGTGTAGGGCAGGATGTAGGCGAACAGCTCGGTGAGCGCCAGCGAGACGCCGAGCAGCACCCAGGTGGTCGCGCGCTTGCTGAGCTTGAGCAGCTCCGCCCGGTAGCTTCCGGTCATGCTCCCGCCTCCGTCGCACCCGTCATCTCCAGGAAGACCTCTTCGAGCGTCCGCTCCAGCGGACGCAGCTCGGTCAGGACCACGCCGTCGGCGACCAGCGCGCTGCTGACGCGGCCGGCCTGCGAGGGGTCGGTCCGAAGCCGCAACGTGCCGTCGACCACGGTGACGTTCTCGGCGCCCAGCAGCCGCTCGGCGGAGTCCCTCGCCCGGTCGAGCGGCACGCCGGCGACCAGCAGCCCGGCCCGCCCGCGCAGCTCCTGGATGGTGCTCTCGGCGATCAGCTCGCCTCCGGAGATCACCCCGGCGCGGTCACAGAGCTGCTGCACCTCCGCCAGCAGGTGCGACGACAGCAGCACCGTGTGGCCGCGAGCGCCGAGGTCCCTGATGAGCGCGCGCATGTCGCGCATGCCCGCAGGGTCCAGCCCGTTGGTCGGCTCGTCCAGGATCAGCAGCTCCGGGTCCTTGAGCAGGGTGGCCGCCACCCCGAGGCGCTGCTTCATGCCGAGCGAGTAGCTGGAGTAGCGGTCGTCCGCCCGGTCGGTCAGCTGCACCAGCTCCAGCGCGGCGTCGACGCGCCGGTCGGTGACCTCCGCGTAGCGGGCCAGGACCCGCAGGTTGTCGCGGCCCGACAGGTAGGGGTAGAAGCCGGGCGACTCCACCAGCACGCCGATGCGCGCCAGGGCCGCCGGATGCCCCGGCCGCTCGCCGAGCACGGTGGCCGAGCCCGAGGTGGGCTTGACCAGCCCGGCCAGCATCCGCAGGGTGGTCGTCTTGCCGGCGCCGTTGGGCCCGAGGAACCCGTAGATCTCACCCCGGCGCACCGACAGGTTGATCCGGCGCACGGCGGTGACATGGCCGCCGTAGGTCTTGGTCAGGTCGTCTGTCTCGACCAGGTAGTTGTCGCTCATCATGGGGCCAGCTTGCCGCGGTGTGGCCGCGGCGTCGTCGTCCGGCGGAAGGCACTGCGACTGCACCCGTGGGAGCAGCGGTGGCCCGGCGCGCTACCGCGCCCGCGGTAGTCGCCGACCGCCGACGCG
>DASYRU010000269.1:0-1736 GCA_036004165.1 Actinomycetota bacterium | reverse complement strand
GCTGACGATCGGGACGAGCTTCCACATTCTGCCCGGCCACGCCCCAACCGGCGGCCGCCGCCGCGTAGCCTCCGGCGGCGTAGCGCCCGGCCGGACCCGGCCGGGCACCGCCTGGGAGGTCACCCGTGACGCTCGCGCCCTTCCTGCTCCGGTCGGCGCGGCCGCGCCGCCGGTCCGCGCTGGCCCTCCTGCTGGCACTGGCGGCGCTCGTTCCCGCGTCCGCGACGGCGCTGCCGTCGCCGGTGCCGGTCGCGGCTCGCCCGGTGCCATGGTGGGCGGATGGGGCTCGGCCGGCCGCCGAGCCCGCCAGCGGGCTGGTGCCGGTATTGCGACCACCGGTGGCCGGTCCGGTGGTCCGCGGCTTCGAGGCGCCGGCCGGCGGGTACGGACCCGGGCACCGCGGCCTCGACCTGGCCGCTCCCACCGGGACGCCGGTCACCGCGCCGGCCGCCGGCCGGGTCGCCTTCGCCGGCGCGGTGGCGGGGACGGTCTGGGTCAGCCTGCTGGTCGCACCTGGCGTGGTGGTGACGGTGGGCCCGCTGGTGGCGCCGGCGGTCGCCACGGGCCGGCGGCTGCCGGCCTCCGCGTCCCTTGGACGGCTGGCCGGCGGGCACGCCGGCGCCCTCCACCTGGGCCTGCGGATCGACGGCGCCTACGTGGACCCGCTGCCCTACCTGGCCGGTCTTCCCCGCCCCCGGCTCGCCCCCCTCTAGAGCGGCGCTCCAGGCGGCCGGCGGCCGGGCTGTGCTATCGTCCGCCGCGGGCCCGGGTCACCTGGGCTACGACGCACGCCCGTCGACGGCACTCGAACGGTGCCCGCTCCGCTGGCCAGCGAGCGGGTCGAGGAACCGGCCCCCCACGACACGACGACCGTGGGAGACACGGCGGGCGGAGGCCGAACCGACCGGCAGGGAGGACCACCGTGGCAGTCGTCACCATGCGCCAGCTGCTCGAAGCTGGCGTCCATTTCGGGCATCAGACGCGGCGCTGGAACCCGAAGATGAAGCGTTTCATCTTCGGCGAGCGCAACGGCATCTACATCATCGACCTGCAGAAGACGATGACCGCCATCGAGACCACCTACGCGTTCCTGCGCGACACGGTGGCCAAGGGCGGCAACGTGCTGTTCGTCGGGACCAAGAAGCAGGCCCAGGAGTCGATCAAGTCCCAGGCCGAGCGGGTCGGCATGCCGTACGTGAACTTCCGCTGGCTGGGTGGGATGCTGACCAACTTCACCACCATCTACCGCCGCCTGCAGCGGCTCAAGGAGCTGGAGGCGATGGTGGCCACCGGCGCCACCGAGGTGCTGCCGAAGAAGGAGGTCATCCGCCTCGCCCACGAGCGGGAGAAGCTGGAGCGCAACCTCGGCGGTATCCGCGACATGACCAGGGTGCCGGCGGCCATCTGGGTGGTCGACACCCGCAAGGAGCACATCGCCGTGACCGAGGCCCGCAAGCTCGGCATCCCGGTGGTGGCGATCCTGGACACCAACTGCGACCCGGACGAGGTCGACTACCCGATCCCGGGCAACGACGACGCCATCCGGGCCGGCAGCCTGCTCACCCGCATCGTCGCCGACGCGGTCGCGGAGGGACTGCGCATGCGCAGCGTCTACGCCGCCGAACAGGCCGGCAAGGACGGCGTCGCGGTCGCGGCCAGCCCGGCCGACGAGGAGCCGCTGGCCGAGTGGGAGCGCGAGCTGCTGGAGGCCGGCGACTCCGCCTCAGCGGCCCAGG
>DASYRU010000268.1:0-1615 GCA_036004165.1 Actinomycetota bacterium | reverse complement strand
GTAGTTCTCAAGCCAGTCGGTGGCGGCCTTGAGCGGGCGCGCCTCGAGCCGGCACGGCCGTCGCTGCGCGTCGCGGCCGCGCGAGACGAGCCCGGCGCGCTCCAGCACCTTGAGGTGCTTGGAGATCGCCGGCTGGCTCATATCGAACGGCGCGGCCAGTTCCATCACCGTGGCCTGGCCCGACGCCAGCCGGGCAAGGATCGCCCGCCTGGTCGGGTCGGCCAGCGCGGCGAACGTCGCGTCGAGCAGCTCCGGGCTCATGCGTCGATAACCTCTTAGTTTCATAACCTATCGGTTATTTAATACGCCCTTGCGCAGGCTGTCAAGTGCCATCGCCCGCCGATCGCGCGACACCTCGGTGTGGGCAGTGGCGCGGCCACGCCGCCTTCGGCGGCAGGCAGATGCCGCCCGCATCCCTGCCGCGGGTGGGTTGCTAGCAGCAGGAGGAGTCGGACGCCAGCGGCAGGGTGGTGCGGCCGGCCGATGTGGTGGCGGCCAATGCCGGCCTCGCGTCGACAGGCTTGGTGCCCTTGACGATGGCGTTGTGGATCCCGTCGCCGACCTGGTGGGTGAAGCTCACCGACACCTCCTGGAAACCGGCCGCGGCCAGCCCGCCCTCGTACTCGGTCTGCGAGAGGGCGCCGGCGATGCAGCCGACGTAGCTGCCCCGCTCGGCCCGCTCCTGCGGCGTGAGGCGATCCTCGGCGACGATGTCGCTGACGCCGATGCGGCCGCCGGGCTTGAGGACCCGGAAGGTCTCGGCGAACACCGCCGGCTTGTCGACCGACAGGTTGATCACGCAGTTGGAGATCACCACATCCACGGTCTCGGCCGGCAGCGGGATGGCCTCGATGTGGCCCTTGAGGAGCTCCACGTTGCCGGCACCCGCCTCGGTGGTGTTGCGGCGGGCAAGCGCCAGCATCTCCTCGGTCATGTCCAGCCCATAGGCCTTGCCCGCCGGGCCCACCCGGCGGGCCGACAGCAGCACGTCGATCCCGCCGCCCGACCCCAGGTCCAGGACGGTCTCGCCCTCGCGCAGCTCGGCCACCGCGGTGGGATTGCCGCAGCCAAGACTGGCCAGCACCGCGGTCTCAGGCAGGACGTCGCGGTCGTCGGCGGAATACAGCTCGGCACTGATCCCGGGCTGGTTCTCATCGACGCTGGTGCAGCACTCGGCCCCGCAGCCGCAGTCGACCGGCTGGCCGCAGCCGCACCTGGCGCCGGCGGCGGCCAGCCCAGCCAGCTCGGCGTAGCGGGCTCGGACCTGCTCGCGCAGCGCCACTTCGGCGACCAGCCCGTCAAGGAGTGGCTGGTGGTCGCCGTTCGCCTGCTGGGAGGTGGTGCTCATCGGGTGCCTCCTTGGAGGTCGGCGACGGCGGCCAGGCGGCCGAGCGCCTCGCGGTTGAGGGAGTAGTAGGCCCAGGTGCCGCGCTGCTCGCGCTCCAGCAGCCCGGCCTGGACGAGCTTCTTGAGGTGGTGGCTGACGGTGGGCTGGCTGAGGCCGAGCGGTTCGGTGAACTCGCAGACGCAGACCGGGTCGGGGCTGGTGGCCAGCAGGTTGATGATCTTGACCCGGTGGGGGTCGGCCAGGGCCCGAAACAGCCTGGCGGTGGCC
>DASYRU010000267.1:0-1947 GCA_036004165.1 Actinomycetota bacterium | reverse complement strand
GTCCGGACCGACGGCGGGCCGCAGAGCAACCCGATGTGGTTCGGCTGGGACGGCGACCGCATCCGCCTGACCCACACGCGCACCAGGCAGAAGTTCCGCAACCTGCAGGCCGAGCCGCGGGTCGCCCTGCTGTTCGTCGATCCCGCCGATCCGCAGCGCTACCTGGAGATCCGCGGCGTGGTGGAGGCGGTCGAGGACGACGGCGGCGGTGGCTTCTACCGGCAGCTGCGCTCGCGCTACGGCGTCGACCCCGACGCGCCCATGCCCGACGCCGCCGTGCGGGTGGTGCTGGTCATCCGCCCGGTCACGGTGCTGGCGCGCAGCCCCGCCGACGCCGCCGGTCCGCCGCCGATCGAGCGGGTCAGCGCGGAGGGCCGCAGGGTCTACCGGCCGTGAGGCGGGAGGTCACCGTCAAGGCGTGCATCAACGGCGCCAGGCCGCCGTCCGAGCATCCCGCCCTCCCGGTTCGTCCCCAGGAGTTCGCGCGCGAGGCGCGCGCGGCCGTCGACGCCGGCGCCGCCCTCCTCCACGTCCACCCGCGAGGTGGCGACGGTGCGGAGTCGCTTGACGCGGGGACGGTGACGGCGGTCCTCCTGACCGTCCGCGCGGCCTGCCCTGGCGTCCGCGTGGGCGTCACCACCGGAGCGTGGATCGTGCCCGACCCGGCTCGGCGGCTCGAGCTGGTCCGGTCGTGGACGGAGCTGCCCGACTTCGCCTCGGTCAACTTCTCCGAGGACGGCGCGGTCGGCCTGTGCGAGGAGCTGCTGGCGCGAGGCATCGGCATCGAGCCGGGGCTGGCAGCGGTGGAGGACGCGCGCCTGCTGCTCGCAAGCGACCTGGCGCCCCGCGTCGAGCGGCTGCTGGTCGAGGTCCACGGCGCAGGCGACGACCGGCAGGTGGGCCTGGCGGCGGCGATCGACGCGGTGCTCGACGACGCCGCGGTGGCCGCGCCGCGGTTCCACCACGGCGGCGGCGCTGCAACCTGGGCCGTGCTGGCCCGGGCACTGGAGGTCGGGCACCACGTCCGCGTCGGGCTGGAGGACACGCTGGTGCTGCCGGACGGCGCAACGGCACGCGACAACGGCGAGCTGGTGGCCGCGGCGGTCGCGCTCGCCCGCCAGCATCGGCGGGAGCCGGCCGCGGTCGGCGGCTGACCTTCGACATGGCCGAGCCCGACGCCGCCACCTACGAGGTCCTGGACGAGCGGTTCCGCCCCTGCACCAGCGGGGACAAGCGGGTCGAGCGGCTCTACCAGGGCTGCCGCTGGGCGGAGGGTCCCGTCTACGTCCCGGCCGGCCGCTACCTGCTGTGGAGCGACATCCCCAACGACCGCATGCTGCGGTGGGACGAGCCCACCGGCACCGTCGGCATCTTCCGCCAGCCCGCCGGCCACAGCAACGGCAACACCCTCGACGGCGCCGGCCGCCTGGTCACCTGCGAACAGGGCAACCGGCGGGTCACCCGGACCGAGCACGACGGCTCCCTCACCGTGCTCGCCGACCGCTACGAGGGCATGCGGCTCAACAGCCCGAACGACGTGGTGGTCAGGTCCGACGGCTCCATCTGGTTCACCGACCCGAGCTACGGCATCGACAGCGACTACGAGGGACACCGCGCAGACAGCGAGATCGGCGCCTGCCACCTCTACCGGGTGGAGCCGGAGACCGGAGCGGTCCGCATCGCCGCCGACGACTTCGACCGCCCCAATGGGCTGGCGTTCTCCCTTGACGAACGGCGCCTGTACGTCTCCGACACCAGGCGCGACCACATGCGGGTCTTCGAGGTGGCCGACGACGGCACCCTCTCGGGCGGAGCGGTGTTCGCCAGCTGCACCGTCGGCACCTTCGACGGCTTCCGCCTCGACGAGGCAGGGCGGATCTGGACCAGCGCCGGTGACGGCGTGCACTGCTACGACCCGGACGGCACCCTCATCGGCAAGCTCCGCGT
>DASYRU010000266.1:0-11532 GCA_036004165.1 Actinomycetota bacterium | reverse complement strand
CGGCGCGCAGCCGCTGGACCGCGGCCGGGTCGGGAAGCGGCGAGGATCCGCCGGGCGCCTGGAGCGCGTCGGCGTCGACCCGGCGGCTGTCGCCGTGCGGCTGGACCGGCGCGCCGGCGCGCTGGTGGTCGCCCGCACCTGGGCCATCCCGCTGCTGGCGCTGGCGGCCAGCCTGGCGCTGCTGGCCCTGCTGGTCGCCTGGCGGGCCGCGGCGGGTCGGGCGGGGGGGTCCGGGGACCCCCGAAGGCCGGAGGAGTCCGGGGAACCCCAAGGGGGTGCCCCGGTCGGTCGGGCCCCGGTCGATCGGGCGCAACGAGGCCCCCCCGGTCGATCCGCGGGGGCCGAGCGCGCCGGGCGGGCCGCCCGTGCGCTGCTGGCCATCACCCTCGCCCTACCGTCCGGCTACCTGGCGGCCAGCATGGCCGAGCCGGCCGCGGCCAGGGCGTGGCAGGCCCTGGACGCCGGCGCGTTCCGCGCCGCCGGCAACACCGGCCCGTGGGCGGTGGCCTGGGTGGGCGCCGGCCTGGCGGCGGCCGTCCTGCTCGCCCTGGTCGCCCTCCGCCTGGACCGGCCGTCCGCGCCGGCGGCCGGAGGCGGCGCCGGCCCGGACCCCGCCGCGCGACCGCCCGCCGCGCGGACGGTCGAGGCCGCCGGCCCGGACCCCGCCGCCGCGCGGCCGCTCGCCCTGCGGCTGCCCGCGCCGCTGCTGCTCGGCGGTGTGCTGCTCGCGCTGGTCGCCATCGACCTGTTGCGCGGCGGCGACGGGCTCGCCCAGCCGCTGCTGGGCGGGAGCGCCTGGGACGGCGAGCGCTTCTATGGCCTCGGCAACGGCTACTTCGCGTTCGCGCTGGCCGCGGCCATGCTGGTGATCTGCTTCGCGCCGCTGCGCGCCGCGCCGGCTGCGACCCTGCTGGCCGCCCTCGCGGTGCTCGACGGGCTGCCGCGGCTCGGCGCCGACGTCGGTGGGTCCCTGACCGCCATGCTCACCGCGGCGGCGGCCCTGGTGCTGCTGGCCCCAGGGCGGCCCCGCGCCGGCCGGCTGGCCGGCCTCGCCGCGGTGGCGGTCGCCGCCGCCCTGGCGGTCGCGCTCGGCGCCGGCCTCGGCGGCCCGGAGACCCACGCCGGGCGCTTCGCCGACCGGCTCCTGCAGGGCCCTGGCGACGCCGTCGGGGTGATGGTCGACCAGCTCACCCGCAACTTGCGGCTGCTCCACAACAGCCCCTTCGCCTGGGTCGGCCCGCTGCAGGTGCTGGCGGCCGCGCTGATCGCCCTGCGCCCACTGGCCCCGCTGGCCGGCATCGGCGACTGGGTCCGCCGGGTGCTCGGCCTCGGCGCGCTCGGGTCGGCGCTGCTGATCGTGCTCAACGACACCGGCGTGACCGCCACCGCCGCCAGCGGGATGTTCCTGCTGGCGATCCCGGCGTGGGCCTCGCTCGACCCGACCGGCCGCATGGGCGGGCCCCCGCCGCCCGCTCCGGCCCGCCCGGCGGTCGGCGTCCACCCTCCGGGGCGCTCGGCGCACCCCCCCGTGTAGGCTGCCAGCCTGGGCAGCGGACCAGAGGAGGCCGGCGTGGCGGGCAAGCTGTTGGTGGTCGGCGCCGGCCTGATGGGATCGGGGATCGCCCAGGTCGCCGCGCAGGCCGGCTACCAGGTGACGATGCAGGACGTCAGCCAGGCCGCCCTTGCCAGGGGGCGGGAGGCGATCGACCGGTCGCTCGGCCGCTTCCAGACCAAGGGGCGGATCTCGGCAGAGGAGCGGGCGGCGGCCCTCGCGCGGGTGGCCACCTCGACCGACCTGGACGCCGCCGCCGAGGCCGAGATCGTGGTCGAGGCGGTCTTCGAGGAGCTCGAGGTCAAGCGGGAGGTGTTCCGGCGGCTCGACCGGCTGGCCGGCGAGGCGGCCGTGCTGGCCAGCAACACCAGCGCCATCCCGATCACCGCCATCGCCGCGGCGACCGGCCGGCCCGAGGCGGTGGTCGGCACCCATTTCTTCTCCCCGGTGCCGATGATGCGGCTGTGCGAGCTGGTCAGGGGCATGCGGACCAGCGACCAGACGCTGGGGAAGGCGCGCGCCTTCGCCGAGGCGCTCGGCAAGACCACCGTGACCGTCGAGCGCGACGTGGCCGGCTTCGTCACCACCCGGATCATCGTCGCCGTGGCCATGGAGGCGGCCCGCCTGGTCGAGCAGGGCGTGATCGGCGCGGAGGACCTGGACACCGCCTGCAAGCTCGCCTTCGGCTGGGCCATGGGCCCGATGGCGACGATGGACCTGACCGGGATCGACGTCCTCTACCACGCCGGCATGAACATCTACAACGAGACCCGCGACCCCAAGTTCCTGCCGCCGGAGCGGGTGGCCCGCATGGTCGACGCCGGCCTGCTGGGCCGCAAGACGGGCCGCGGGTTCTTCGGCTACGAGCCGCCGGTCAGCTGAGCGGGAACGGCGGCTGCCACCACCAGGGGGTGGCCTGCAGCTCGATCCGGTCCACCCACTTGACCCACCAGAACCCTCGCCGCCCGGGCGCGACCAGCCGGGCCGGGAAGCCGTGCCTCGGGGCCAGCGGCTCCCCGCCGACGCGGGTGGCCAGCAGCAGACGGTCGAGGTCGCGCACGGGGAACCGGATCCCGTAGCCGGTGGCGGAACCGACCAGCAGGCTCTGCGCGTCGCCGCGGCTGCGCAGCAGCGCCGAGACCGGCACGCCCGTCCAGTCCTGCTCGGCGTACCAGCCGCCGGTGCAGTCGAGGACCGCGCGGACCCGCACGTCGAACCGGGCCAGCTCCGCCAGCGACAGCTCGCGCTCGCCGTCGGCGTCCGCGACCAGCAGGCGCCAGCCGTCCGGGTCGATCCGCGGCGTGCGGTCGTCCAGCCAGACGGTGTTCGGCATCGACGCCGGGTCGAACGAGCCGCGGTCGTAGCTGCCGGTGAAGCGGCGGCCGGCGCCCGGCAGGCCGGCGACCCGCACCACCGACGAGGTCGCCAGGTAGACGCCCGCCGCGGCGGCGGTGAGCGCGCCCGCCCGCAGCAGGGTCCGCCTGGACAGGTCGGTCCTGCGGGGTCTGGCCGGCCGCGCCAGCACGTGCCACAGCGCCAGCGGCGCCAGGGCGAGCGCCGCGGCGACGTGGAGCCACATGCCCCGCGTCCCGCCGACCGACCGCAGCAGGCCGGTGGCATACCCCAGCCCGGTGAGCAGGGTGATGGAGGCCAGCGCCGCCAGCAGCAGCGACGCCCAGCGGCTCTGCCTCGCCCGCCGGAGCCCGCGCCGGATGATCCTGGTCTTCCAGGGAACCAGCAGCACCACCGCCACGCCGGCGACGCCGTGGGCCAGCGCCACCCAGCGTCCCGCCGCCGACCCGGCGGCGACCACGCCGGTTCCCGTTGCGAACGCCAGCAGCAGCGCCGCCAGCAGCGCAAGGTTCGTCCTCCGTCCGGGCGGGACCCGCAGTCGCATAACGCTCGTTATACTGTACGTTACAGCTCATGGCAAGGGAAACGTCGTCGGCCCCCCCGCAGCAGGACGGCCTGCGGGAGCGACTGGTCGCCGCGGGGCTGCAGGTGCTGGACAGGCGGGGACCGGCCGAGCTGACCGTCCGGCAGATCGCCGACGCCGCCGGTTCCTCCACCATGGGCGTCTACACCAAGTTCGGGGGCCGTGCGGGGATCCTCGAAGCCATCTACCGCCGGGGATTCGAGCTGCTCCGACTGGCGCTCGGAGAGGTGCCAGCGGCCGGGGACCCCGTCCGCCACGTCATGGACCTGGCGCTGGCCTACCGGCGCTTCGCCCTTGCCAACCCGGCGCTGTACGTCTTCCTGTTCGAGCAGCCGGTGCCCGACTTCGAACCGGACCCTGGCCTGCGCGCCGAGGCGCTCGACACCACCTTCGACGTGCTGGTCGCGGCGGTGCGGCGGGCCGCCACGCTCGGGGTGGTGCCCGACACCGATCCGGTGCACACCTCGGTGCTGGTGTGGTGCGTGGCGCACGGCATGGTCAGCCTCGAGTTGACCCACGCGGCGCGCGGCCCCCTGCCCGGCCGGCTGCTCGACACCCCGGAGGCCGGCGAGCGTGTGCTGCTGGACGGTGTGCGGGCGACGCTGCTAGGGGGTGGGGACCGCCCCTGAGGGCGCCGCCGGACCGCCGCGGGCCTGGCCAGCGCCGGCGGCCAGGCCGAGCGCGGCCCCGAGGAGCTGGCTGGCCGCGACCAGCAGCAGCGCGCCGCCGACCCCGCCCAGGGTGATGGCCGGGCCGGCCAGGGCGGACCCGACCGCGAAGGCGCCGACCTTGAGGCTGGCGCCGGTGGTGAAGATCTGCCCCCGCAGCCCCGGCGGCGTGTAGCGCTGGCGGGTTGCGAACAGGGCCGCGAACGCCGGCCCCTCGACCAGGCCGGCCAGCGCGACCAGCAGCAGCGCGACCGGGAACGACCCGGCCAGCGGCCAGCTGGCCATCACCAGCCCCTGCAGGGCGAGGCCGGCGAGCACGACCCGCTGCGGTTTCCAGGCGCCCTGCCAGCGGGCGGCCGCCAGCGCCCCGGCCATCCCGCCGGCCTCCAGCGCCGCCCACAGGTAACCGGCGCCAGCCTGGCCGGCTCCGAGCCGCTCGGCCAGGAACGGCAGGGCCAGGGTGAGCAGCCCGAGGCCGCCCATGGCGACGGCGGTGGCCACCGTCACCCCGCGCAGCGGCGGGGTGCGTGCCAGGTGCCGGAGTCCCTGGCGGATGGTGTCGGCCAGCGAGGCCGCGGCATGGGTGGCGACCCTGGCGACCGCCGGCAGCCGCGTGATCGCCAGCAGGGCGAGCACTGCAAGGGCCGCCTCGAGGCCAACGGCCGCCGCCGGGCCGACGGCGGCGGCGACCGCTCCCGCAAGGGCGGGCCCGGCGATCGCGGCGCTGTTGAAGCTGGCCGCCTCGAGGGCGTTGGCGCGGGCGAGCAGCCGCTCCGGGACAAGCGCGGGGACCATGCTGGTGAAGCCGCCGGTGGCCATCGGGGCGGTCACGCCGGCAGCGGCGGCGAGCAGCAGCAGCGCCCATCCTGGCGCCCGCCCGGCGGCCGCCAGGATGGCGAGCAGGATGGCGAGCAGGCTGGCGGCCAGCAGGACCTGGTTGCTGGCAAGGGCCGTGCGGCGGCGGTCGGTGCGGTCCAGCCAGGCGCCGAGCAACGGCCCGGACACCACGCTCGGCAGGGTGCTGGCGGCGACCACCGCCCCGGCCAGCGCCGGCCGCCCGGTCCGGGCGAGCACCAGCAGCACGACCGCGACCGTGAACATCTCGCTGGCCAGCCTCGCCAGCGTCGCCGCCAGGTAGAACGCCGGGTAGCCGGGCTGGGCCCGCAGACCGGCCCGGGTGACGAGGTCGCTGACGGAGCTGGACACCGAGGTATCGTAACGTATCATCGGCTATGTTGCATTACCGATTCCGCCGGGCCTACCCTTCGTCCATGGACCCGAGCGCCCAGGAGCAGCAGGCGGACCGGACCGTCCGGCTCGCGGTCGACCTGGTGAACCTGCGCCTGCGGCTGGGCGACGCGCCGCTGGACGCCGCCGTCCTGCGGCGGTTCCTCGCCGACCACGGCGAGCAGCCCCCGATCCGCCTCGACGACGCCGACACCGCCGCGATCGCCGCCGTGGAGGCCGAGCTGCGGTCGGTGTTCGACGCCCCCGACGTCCACGCCGCAGCGGAGGCGACCAACCGGCTGCTCGAGCGGGCCAGCGACCCGCCGCGCCTGTCCGACCACGACGGCACGCCCTGGCACCTGCACGTCACCGCCGAGGACGCCCGATGGGCCGAGTGGCTGGCCGCGACCACCGGGATGGGGCTGGCCCGCCTGCTGGTCGAGGACGGCACCGCCCGCATCGGCCGTTGCGCCGCGCCCCGCTGCCGGCGGGTGTTCGCCGGCGGCCCGCGCAACCACGCGCGCCGCTACTGCTCCCCTGCATGCGGCAACGCCGCCCGGGTGGCGGCCTTCCGCGCTCGCGGCAGGGCGGTTGGGCGCGGCCCGGGTCAGCCGGCCAGCGCCACCAGGGCCGGGCGCGGGTCCTTGAAGCGGTAAGCGGTGCGGAAGAAGCACCAGACGGTACCGCCGTCCGAGCAGCTCACCCTGGTGGGACGGCGCGGATGGCCGACGTCGAGGGTCATGGTGACCTCGTCGTCGTCCGGGTGGTTGGGGTCGTAGAGCCGCAGGGTCAGCCTGCTGCCGTCCAGGTCGTAGCCCCAGGCGAGCACCTGGTGGTTCTTGCCGAGCTGCCGTGGGTCGCGCGACTTGGCCTTGACCAGCCCGAGGGGGCTGAGGGTGCCGCGGTCCAGGTCGCTGCGGATGGCCGGCCACTCGAGGCGGATCATGCGCCAGGCGCGGCCGTGGATCACGGCAAGGTCGCCGTCGGGCAGCGCCGGGTGCATCAGCCTGAGGTAGGTGGCCGGCCCGAACGGCAGGTTGAGGCTGTCCAGCAGCCGGTCGGCGATATACCGGAACAGCGGTCCCTCGCCCGGCGCCCTGGTCAGCGCCGGCGGGGCGACGCCGGCCTCCAGCAGGTCCCTGACCGTGTAGGCCATGCCGCCGCACAGCCCGTTGGCGGCGTCGCCGATCGGCAGGGTGAGCCCGCCCGGCAGGTCGATCTCGAGGTTCGGCACGTGCGGGAAGCGGTTGGGGAAGTGCAGGCCCCTGGTGGAGGGGAGGAACCCCGGGACGCGGACGCTGGTCATGCGAGCCTCCATCGGTGTCGTGTCGCCGCCCCTGGTCACAGCATGGCCCGGTCCGGTCCATCCGACGGTGACCGGCGTCACAGGCCGGCGGTGCCGTCCGTCACCGCCGCCGTTGGCTCAGTGGGCCGGCCCCGACTCCCAGTTGCGGCCGAACCGGTCGGGGGCCTCGGTCATGACCTGGGCGGCGAGCGCGTCCGGGTCGCCGTCGCCGAGGCGCTCCAGCACAAGGGCGACCCCGTCGGCGACCAGCGCACCCGCCGGCAGCCTGGCCGCCGCCCATCGCGCCAGGGCTCGGATGCTGCGCGTCCTCGCCCTGACCCGACCCAGCAGCTCGCGGGCGATCGCGTCCTCGAAGCGGTTCATCAGGCTGGCCAGCAGGCTACACCCGGTACACTCCGGCGGTGCGCGCCGTCGACCTCCACGTCCACCTGCCCCTGCCGGAATGGGTCGAGGGCAGCATGGGACCCTACCGGGAGCCGGCCGAGCGCTACTTCCGCAGCCCGATCACCCTGCAGACGGCCGAGGAGCTGGCTGCGTCCTACGAGGCGATCGACTGCGTGGCCGTGCTGCTCGGCTGGGACGCCGAGACCGCCACCCGGCGCCCGCCGCTCTCCAACGACCTGGTCGCCGAGATCGTCGGCCGCTTCCCCGGCCGCTTCGTTGGCTTCGCCGGCATCGACCCATGGAAGCAGGCCGGCGCGCTGCGCGAGATGCGTCGCGCCCGCGAGGAGCTCGGCCTGAACGGCTTCAAGTTCCACCCGTCACTGCAGGCGTTCCGGCCCGACGACGCGCGCTGGTCGGACCTGTTCGAGCGCGCCGCCGGCTACCGGGTGCCGTGCCTGTTCCACACCGGCACCAGCGGGATCGGCGCCGGGATGCCAGGCGGGCAGGGTGTCGAGCTGGCCTACGCCCGACCGATCCACCTGGACGCGGTCGCCGCCCGCTACCCGGAGCTGCCGGTGATCATGGCCCACTTCGGTTGGCCCTGGCATCTGGAGGCGGTCGCGATCGCCCTCCACAAGGCCAACGTGTACCTGGAGTTGTCGGGCTGGGCGCCGCGCTACGTGCCCGACGAGGTGGTGCGCGAGGCAGAGGGGCGACTGTCGGAGCGGGTGCTGTTCGGCTCCGACGCGCCCTTCTTCACAGCGGAGAAGGTCCTCGCCGCCTGGGAGCAGCGGCTGTCGCCCGCCGCCTTCCAGAGCGTCACCAGGGACAACGCCGTCCGCCTGCTGGGGCTGTAGTGGAGCCGAAGCGCTTCCGCGGCCGGCCGCTGGCGCTGGAGTGGGTGGCCGACGGCTGGCACCTGCGGGTCGTCCAGCCCTACCGGGCGCTGAAGGTCTACCGCTGCCCGGGTTGCAACCAGGAGATCTTCCCCCGGACCCTGCACCTGGTGGTGTGGCCTGAGGGCGAGCCGGAGCAGCGCCGCCACTGGCACCGGACCTGCTGGGAGCGGCATCACGCCGCGCTGCGGCGGGCCGCGCGACACCGGCGGCCGGCAACGTAGAGTTTCGTGGAGGAGGAGCGCGTGCCCGTCGCCGAACTGCAATGACGCTGCAGGAGCGCCTGCGCCTTGACGGCCGCACCGCGCTCGTCACCGCCGCCAGCCGCGGTATCGGCAGGCAGGCGGCCCTGACCATGGCCGCCGCCGGTGCCACGGTGGTGCTGGCCGCCCGCTCGGCCGAGGACCTGGCCGAGGTGGCCGCCGCCGCCCGCAAGGTCGGCGCCCCCGACGCGCTGGTGGCCGTCGGCGACGTCCTCGACGAGGCGGCCGTGGAGGCGGCCGTGGCCAGGGCCGTCGAGGGCACCGGCCGGCTGGACGTGCTGGTCAACGTGGCCGGCGGCCAGGGGTTCACCGCCGCGGTCGCCGAGACCCGCAGCGACGGCTGGGACAAGGTGCTCGCCCTGAACCTGCGCTCGGTGTTCGTCGGCTGCCGTGCGGCGCTTCCCCACCTGCCTCCCGGCGGCTCGATCGTGAACATCGCCAGCATCGCCGGCCTCACCGCCAGCCCGGGCATGGGGCCCTACGGCGCGGCCAAGGCCGGGGTGATCGCGCTCACCCGCACCCTGGCCGTTGAGGCGGCGCCGCTCGGCGTGCGGGTCAACTGCCTGGCCCCCGGCTGGGTGCGGACCGAGCTGACCCGCCTGATGTGGGAGGACCCGCAGACCAGCCAGGCCCTGGTCGCTCAGGTCCCCCTCGGCCGCTGGGCGGAGGTGGAGGAGCTGGCCGGGCCGCTGCTGCTGCTCGCCTCCGACGCGGGCAGCTACATCACCGGGGCCACTCTGGTGGTGGACGGCGGGCTCCTGGCGTGACTCCCGCCTATCCTGGGCGGGTGACGAGCGACTCGCTGCTGGACCGGGTGACCCGGTTGCCGTTCGTGATCTCGGGGGATCCGACCGGCATGCCCGCCTCGGTGCTGCTCGCCCTCGCACCGGTCGGCGCGGCCGACGATCTCGAGCTGGTGCTGGTGCAGCGCACCGACCACCTCCGCCAGCACGCCGGCCAGGTGGGCCTGCCCGGCGGCGCGGCCGAGCCGGGCGACGCCGACGGGATCGCAGCCGCCCTGCGGGAGGCGGAGGAGGAGGTCGGGCTGGACCCGGAGGCGGTCAGGGTGCTCGGCAGCCTCGGCCGCGCCTACCTGCCCGTCTCCGACTTCGACGTGCTGCCGGTGGTCGGCCTCTGGGACGGCACGGCCCCGCTTCATCCCAACCCCGACGAGGTGGCCGGGATCCTGCGGCCGACACTGCGCCAACTCGCCGACCCCGCCAGGCACGGCAGCTTGCCGTTCAGCCGCATCCTCGGCCCGGAGGAGGTGCGCGCCCGCGGCGCCCCCGACCTGCGCAGCCCGGTGTTCTGGGTCGACGGCACCCTGGTCTGGGGGTTCACCGCCGGCCTGCTCGCCGGTTTCCTCCACTCCCTCGGCCTCGACGCCCCACCCGTCCCCGCCAGCTGGGGCGCTCGCCCCGTTCCCCCCCGCCGATTCCGCTCGACCGGTCACTGACTCCCTGCAGCCAAGGAGCCTCCCCATGACCCCGCAAGACGCCGACCTGCCCGCCGACCAGCCGGCCGCCGACCAGCCGCCTGCTCCGCTCCCCGTCCCGCCCGCCGCCACCAGCGGCGCGGGCACGCCGGTGGTCCTGCTGCACGCCTTTCCCCTGGACGGCCGCATGTGGGCCCCGCAGGCGGAGGCACTGGCCGGCACCGGCACCTACCAGGTCATCCTCCCCGACCTGCGCGGCTTCGGGGCAGCCAAGGAGCAGGTGGTCGAGGAGGCCGGCATGGACCTGCTCGCCGACGACCTGGCCCGTCTGCTCGACGACCGCGGCCTCGACCGGGTGGTGCTGGGCGGGCTGTCGCTGGGCGGCTACGTCGCCTTTGCGTTCGTTCGCAGGCACGCCGACCGGCTGAGCGGGCTGCTGCTGCTCAGCACCAGGGCAGGCGCCGACGCCGAGGAGGCACGGGCCAAGCGGTTGGCGATGGCGGATCGGGTGCTGGCCGAGGGCAACGGCTTCGTGCCCGAGGTGATGCTGCCCCGGCTGCTCGGGCCCACCACCCTGGAGGAGCGCCCGGAGCTGGTCCAACGGGTCACCGGCCTGATCGCCGAGCAGGACCCACGGGCCGTCGCCGCCGCCCAGCGAGGCATGGCCGCCCGGCCCGACTCCAGCGACGTGCTCGGCTCGATCGCCGTCCCCACGCTGGTCATCACCGGCGAGGAGGACAAGCTCACCGGGCCGGACGAGGGTCGCGAGCTGGCCGCCGGCATCCCGGGGGCACGATTTCTGCTGGTAGAGCAGGCAGGCCACCTGGTCAACCTCGAACGGCCGGAGGTGGTCAACGAGGCGCTTCTCGACTTCGTGGCTCCCATCTGGGTTTGAGCCGGGCCTTCGGTGACAACATGACATCCATCTAGTACGCTCGGGCTAGTTGACGCTCCGGTTTCCCCCGTCCGGAGCCGCCAGCGCGAGGGGGGCAGGGGAGGACCGGCTCCTGCCCCCCTCGCTTTTCATTCCAGGGCGATCGGTCGCTGGGGTCACCGTCCGGTGACTCAGGCGGCGGTGGGTCGTCGTCGGCGTGGTGGGGTGGCCCGCAGCCGTCCGTCGGGGTCGCGTTGGAGCTGCCAGCCGCCCTCGTGGACCGCCCGATGATGGGCCCGGCACAACAGCGCCAGGTTGGCAAGATCGGTCGGGCCGCCGTGCGCCCAGTGGCGCAGGTGATGGGCCTCGCACCAGTCCTGCGGCCGGTCACAGCCGGGGAACACACAGCCGCCGTCGCGGACCACCAGCGCGTTGCGCTGGGCGGGTGCGACGGTCCTGGTGGTGCGGCCGACCTCCAACGGTTGGGTCGGCGGCCCCCCAAGCGCTGGCGGCAGCAGCCGCAGCGCGGCCCGCAACCGGGCCGCCAGCCCACCAGCCCCACCGGCCTCGCTGCTGTCCCCGCTGCCGTTGCCGCGGTCGCCGTTCCCGCCGACATCGCTGGTGTCGCAGCCGCCGCCAAGCTGCTGGTTGGGGTCGTGGGGGTGCTGGCGGGTGACCAGCACCCGGGTCAGGGCGGCGTCACAGGCCAGCCGCCATGCCGCTTCCCCACCCACCGAACCGGTGCCGCCCAGGTCCCCACCCAGGCTGCCGTCCTGGCCCAGCAGGGTGGCCAGCTCCACGGTCACCAGCAGCTGCGGCCGCACCCCACCGGTCTGCGGCAACCGACCGCCTTCCAGGCTGCGGCGGGCCAACTCCGCCAGCGCATCGGCGTTGCGCTGATCCCCAAGGCGTTCGTCGTCGGCGCCGGTGGGGCGGGCCAGGGGCTCCAGGGCCGTCAGCAGGGTCTGGCCGGCCTCGGGGTCAAGGAGCC
>DASYRU010000265.1:0-4347 GCA_036004165.1 Actinomycetota bacterium | reverse complement strand
CCCCTGGCGTAGGCGGTGAGGTCGCTGACGGTGCCGCGGTAGAGCAGCCGGCCCCGACCGAGGACGGCCAGCTCGGTGCAGGTCTGGGCGATGTCGTCGACGATGTGGGTGGACAGCACGACGGTGCGTCGTTCGGCGAGCTGGGACAGCACGGTGCGGAAGCGGATGCGCTCCTCGGGGTCCAGGCCCGCGGTCGGCTCGTCCACGACCAGCAGCTCCGGGTCGTTGAGCAGTGCCTGGGCGATGCCGACACGGCGGCGCATGCCGCCGGAGTACCCGCGCAGCTTGCGGTCGCCGGCGTCGGCGAGCCGCACCAGCTCCAGCAGCTCGCCGACCCGCCGGCGCCGGTACGTCCGGTCGTCCAGGCCCTTCAGCAGCGCCACGTAGTCGAGGAACTCCCGCGCGGTGAGCTCCGGGTACAGGCCGAGGTCCTGGGGGAGGTAGCCCAGGATCCGCTGCACGGCCACGCGCCCGTCGGCGGTCGCCATGTCGTGGCCGCCGATGGTGATCCGGCCGCTGTTCGGACGGATCAGCCCGGTGAGCAGCCGCATGAGGGTGGTCTTGCCGGCGCCGTTGGCGCCCAGCAGGCCGAGGATCCCGCCGGGCACGGTCAGGCTGACGTCGTCCAACGCCCGGACCTTGCCGCGGAAGGTCTTGCTCACCCGGTCGATGTCGAGCTGCATCGCTGCTCCTATTCGCTGGTGCGGGCGTTCAGTGCGCCGGCCGCCGCGAGGATGACGGCGGCCAGGCCGAGGATCAGGGCGAGTGCCAGCAGGGCGGTGCCGGTCGTCGGCTGGGGACGCAGGAAGTCGAGCGCGACGCCGGCCGGGCCGGTGGTGGCGTTGGCGGAGTCGAAGAAGACCCCAAGCGGGTAGTCCATCGTCAGCGAGAGCACGGTGCCGGCGAACGACGGGAACTCGCTCTCGACTTCGGTCGCCGCCGCCCAGAACCAGAGACCGACGATCAGCACCCTGAACAGCGGGGTGGGCATGAGCTGCGGGCCCAGGAACGACAGCGATCCCGCGAGCAGCAGCAGCGGCAGGACGATCACCGTGAAGGTCGCCAGGCCCCACCACAGCGCGGCGGGCTGTTCGCGCCAGACCACGAACGCCACCGCGACGACGAGGTAGACCAGCGCGACCGGGACGGCGGTCGCGGCGCAGGCCCCCAGGTACTTGCCGACCAGCCGGGCGCCGCGGTCGGTCGGGGTGACGTCGAGCAGCTCCGCCACGCCGAGCTTCCGGTCGCGCACCAGGCGGTCGGCGAGCACGATGCCGAACACCATCGGCAGCACCGGCGTGAACCAGCCAAGGGCCTCGACCACCCACAGCTTCGGGCTGGTCTCCTGCACGTGGCGCTGGAGGCCGGTGCTGTCGTTGCCGAGCACGGCGAACAGGGCCCACAGCGCGAAGGGCAGGACGGTGGCGATCCAGATGGCCGGCTTGCGAAGCTGCATCCGCAGCTCGTAGCGCGCCGTCGCGGCGAGCGCCGTCATTCTGCCTCCTTGGTGAGCAGCCGGCTCGGGTGGCGCAGCAGCAGCCATCCGGCAGTGGTCATCGCGATGCCGGCGGCGAGCAGGGTGAGCCGGTTGGCGGTCCAGTCCGCCTCGACCGTGCCGCGGGTGGTGGCGAACAGGTACAGCAGCCGCGACCAGCGGTGCTCCTGCAGTGGGCCCACGGCGGCAAACTCGAAGACCCACAGCGAGGAGACCACGACGGTCGCCACGGCGGGGCTGCCCGACAGCGCCCCGGCGAGCAGGCCGAGGCCGGCCAGGCACACGGTGGGCGCCAGCCAGGTGAGCTGCCCGACCAGCGGCGGGTGCGCGGCAGGCCAGCGGTGCCACCAGCCGCTGGCGACCATGAACGCGGCGGCGGTCAGCGCGATCAGCGCGACCCAGGCGGCGGTGACCGCCAGGCGGCGCAGGATCGTGGCACGGTAGGCGGTCGGCAGCGTGAGCTGCAGCTCGACCGCCGGGTCGGCTCCGACCAGGCTCGCGGCGCCCACTCCGGCTGCCAGCGGCAGCCCCACCTCCAGCAGGGACTGCAGCAGATGTGCGGTGTCCCGGCTCGGCTGCTCCAGGCGGACGGCCCCGTCCACCGCCACCACCGCCAGGAAGCCAGCCACCAGCGGCGGCGCCAGCAGGGCGGCCCAGCCGGCCCGGCGCGCCTCGTGGCGCCACAGCGACAGCGGTCTGGGGCCGCCTGGGTGGCGTCGCGCGGCCGGGGGGTTCACCGCCGGGCTCACCATGCCACCGGGCGGTACCAGCCGCCCCGCGCCCGCACGGGGCGCCGGCTGAGCACCACGGCGGCCGCCACCAGCGCGAGCGTCGCCGCGACCGTACCGGGGCTGGTCACCCAGACCGCCCGCATGCCATCGGCCAGCCAGCCGCCCGCCAGCTCCGGGATGCTGACCGTGGCCACCCGCAGGACCCACACCGCGGCGGCCACCGCGACCGAGACGGTCGGGCCGGTCCACATCGCCAGCACCAGGCTCAGCGCCAGCAGCAGCGTCATCGGGCCCAGCCACGCGCTGACCAGGTCGACCAGCCCCACCTCCGGGGCGACCAGGCGCACGATCGCCGACGCCGCCATGGCCAGTGCCAGGTCGTAGCCGAAGACCAGCGTGACCCTGGCCAGCAGCACCAGCCGCGGCGAGGTCACCGTGACGGCGAGCGCCTCGAACGCCGGATCGCGCTGCGGCCCGTACACCCCGGCGACGCCGGCGACCGCGACCAGCGGCGCGACCAGCGACAGCGCCGTGCTGCCGGCGCCGTCGCCACCCGCCGCCGCCACCGCCACGGCGCAGGCCATCACCACCAGGGAGGCCAGCCACACCGCCGGGCTCACCAGCCGCAGCTCCGCGCGCAGCAGCTGCCCGAGGAAGCCCAGGCGACGCTTGCGGACCGGCACGGCCGGCGGGGCGAGCGCCGCCCTCCGCAGCACCGAGCCGACCAGCGAGGCGGCGCTCGGCGGCGCCGCCACCGGCGCCACGGTCGCGGCGGCCACCGCCGTCCAGCCGAGCAGCGCCGCGCGGCAGGAGGCACAACCGGGCAGGTGCGCCTCGACGCGCGCCAGCTCCGGCCCGGTCAACGCGCCGACCGCGTACTCGGCGAGCGCGTCGGTGTGGTGCTGCATGCCGTCCCCACTCATGGCATCTCCTCGACATACCCGCGGTCGGCCAGCTCACGGGCCAACGCGGCGCGGGCGTGGTGCAGCCGGCTCTTCACCGTCCCCACCGGCACGCCCAGGATCTCCGCGATCTCGCGGTGCGGCAGCCGTCCGGCGAACGCCAGCGCCAGGATCTCGCGGTGCTGCGGGGCCAGCGCCTCGAACGCGTCGGCGATCGCCGCGTCCTGCACGCCGGCGATGGCCCACTCCGCCGGTCCGGGAGCCGGATCGGCCCAGCCCGCGAGGCTGTCGAGCGGCACCTGCTGGGGTGCGTGGACCCGCAGCCGGTTGTGCGCCTGCCGCCGCGCGATCCCGAACAGCCAGGTCCCCACGCCGGAACGGCCGCCATAGCGGTGGGCCGACCGCCACACCGCCAACAGCGTGTCCTGCAGGATCTCCTCGGCCACCATCCGGTCGCCGGCATACCGTTGCAGGAAGCCGAACAATCTGCCGCCGTACCGCTGGTAGAGGATCGTCAGCGCGGCCGCGTCGCCGTCGGCGACGCGCGCGAGCAGCTCGTCGTCCGGCGGCGCCGACGGGCCGCCGGCGTCGGCGGCCGCTCCGCGCGAGCGCCACCGTGACCGCAGCCGATCCGGTACCGGTACCGGCATCGCATCCGCACCCGAGTCCATCAGCCGGTGAGTAGCAGGGTGGGGCCGCCTGGTTCACTGCGGCCCCGGCCGGACCAGCTTCCCCCAGGTGGTCGCGCGAGGCGAGCGGCCCCGGGGCGCGGGTCGATCCGCGCCCTGGCCGTGGCGACCCGGGCGGTCGGACCGGCGGTCAGGACATCCGCTGCATCGGCGGTGCCTCGGTGGTCGGCGGGTTCGGGGTGACGTCGGGGTTCTGGTAGGAGCCGACGAGCTGACCGCGGTCGTTGTGGGCGGCGGCCAACGTGAGCGGCGCGCCGGGGAAGGCGACCGGGGTGAACGGCCCGTCGACGCCCTTTGCGAGCAGGAACGAGCGGACCGAGGTGAGGTTGGCGCCGTCGAACCCCGATGCGTACCGCAACGCCGGCCCCGATGGGACCTTCGACTTCCCCGCTTCGGCCTGGAGGCGGTGGAGTGGCTCCTGGAGCGACGCGACATCCGGGCGATCGGGGTGGACACCCTCAGCCTGGACATCGGCGCGTCCACCACCTTCGCGGTGCATTCGCGGCTGCTCGGCGCCGACCGCTACGGCC
>DASYRU010000264.1:0-4688 GCA_036004165.1 Actinomycetota bacterium | reverse complement strand
GGCGGCTATCCCAGGGTGAACGGGTCGCGGGTGCCGCCGGTGAGCTCCACCCAGACGGCCTTGGTCTCGGTGTACTCGCGGGCGGCGGTCATCACGCCTCCTTCGGTTGCCGTCCACCGCCCTCGGCCCGCTGCAGCCGCTGCAGGCCGTCGTAGGCGGCGTACTTGTAGGCCTCGCTCCGGGTGGGGACGTTGAAGGTGGTGTGGATGAAGTAGTCGATGGTCGCGCCGAAGTGCAGGGCGGCCTGGCCGAGGTGGATCAGCTCGGCGGCGTCCTCGCCGAGGACGTGGACGCCGAGCAGCCGCCGGTCGGTCCTGGCGAAGACCAGCTTGACCAGCCCGTCGGTGGCGCCGGCGATGGTCGCGCGGGCG
The DNA here is from genome assembly GCA_036004165.1 of Actinomycetota bacterium. Lineage (GTDB taxonomy): Bacteria > Actinomycetota > CALGFH01 > CALGFH01 > CALGFH01 > CALGFH01. The sequence goes on along the minus strand of DASYRU010000264.1, from coordinate 4,317 downwards.
TTGGCCGCAAACCAGCCGCGGCCGACCTCGTGGTCGAGGCCGCGCTCGGCGGCGGCCTCCTCGGTCAGCCCGACCATGGCCGCCTCGGGGATCGTGTAGACGCCGTAGGGCGCCAGTGGGTCGACGGTCTCCTTGAACGGGATCCCGAAGGCGTAGCAGGCGGCCACCCGTCCCTGCTCCATCGAGGCCGAAGCGAGCACCGGCGGGCCGATCACGTCACCGGCCGCGTACACGCCCGGCGCGCTGGTGCGGTAGGTGTCGTCCACCAGCACCCGGTGGCGGGCGTCGACGGCGACGCCGGCCGCCTCCAGCCCGAGCCCCTCGGTGTTGCCGGCCCGCCCGGCCGCCAGCAGCACCTTCTCGGGGCGCAGCACCTCGCCGTCCGGCAGGGTGACCCGCAGGCCGTCGGCGTCCCGCGCCACCGCCGCCCGCCCCCCGCCGAGGTGCAGGCGCACCCCCCCGCGCGCGAGCGCCTCGGCCAGCAGCCGCGACAGCTCGGCGTCCAGTACCGGGGCGAGCGGGCCACCGCCGACCAGCGTCACCTCCACGCCGACCGCGGTCAGGATCGAGGCGTACTCGCAGCCGACGATCCCGCGGCCGAGCACCACCACGCTGCGGAACGGCCGCTCGACCGTCAGGATCTCCTCGGAGTCGTGCACGTCCGGGTCGCCGAACGGGATCTGCGACGGGTGGAAGGGATGGGAGCCGGTGGCGACCAGCACCACCTCGGCGGCCAGGGTCCGCTCCCGCCCGTCCGGGCCGCGCACCAGCACCTGACGGTCCGGCAGGAGGGTCGCCTGGCCGCGGACCAGCTCGATGCGGTGGCGCTCGAGGTTGCGTTCCACCGAAGACGTCATGGTCTCGACCACCTCGGCGGTGCGGGCCCGCAGCCGCTCCAGGGTGGCCTCCGGGTCCAGGTGGAGGCTGACCCCGTACACCTCCCGGCGGCGGAACCCGGTGATGTACAGGGCGGTCTCCCGCAGCGTCTTGGTCGGGACGCCGGCGGTGCTCACCGCCGCCCCGCCGGGTCGCGGCGAACGTTCCACCACCGCGACCCGCTTGCCGAAGTAGGCCGCCTGGGCGGCGGCCTTCTCGCCCGCCGGCCCCGACCCGACCACCACCATGTCGAACCGCTCGCCCACCGCTCCTCCCCGTCGTCCCGCGCAAGCGATGATGCCGAGAGAGGCGGTCATGCATCCGGCGTCGCATGTGGCGCCAAGCCATACCTGCAGCGCTGGACCTTGCGCGCCGCACCCGGCGGCCACGCGATCCCCTCGAGCGAGGATACTTGACCGGCTCTCTCGTCGCGGTCGTCTGGCACCATCGGACCCATGAGCCTGCGTCCCTACCTGGCCATCCTGCGCACCCCCCAGGTTCCCCGGCTGCTCACCGGCGAGGTGGTCGGCCGTATGCCGATCGGCATGGCCGGGCTGGCGATCGTGCTGCTGGTCCGCGAGGCCGGCGGGTCCTACGGGACCGCCGGGCTGATCGCCGGCGCCTACGCGGCCGCCCTCGGCCTGACCCAGCCGCTGCTCGGCCGGCTGGTCGACCGGGTCGGCCAGACCAGGGTCCTGCTGGCCTGCGCCGCCGCCAGCGCGCTTGCCTTCGCCGGTCTCGCCGCCGCCGCGGAGGCCGGCGCCGACCCGCTGCTGCCGGTCCTCGCCGCCCTCGCCGGCGCGTCGATCCCGCCGGTGGCCGCCTGCCTGCGGGCGCTCTGGTCCGACCTGCTGGGCCACGACGCGGATCTGCAGGCCGCCTTCTCGGTCGAGGCGGTCGTGCAGGAGCTGATCTTCGTCACCGGGCCGCCGCTGGTCGCCCTGCTGGCCGCGGTCGCCTCGCCGGCGGTGGCGATGCTCGGCATCGCGGTGCTGCTGCTGGCCGGCGTCGGCACCTTCGCCGCCACGCCCGCATCGCGGGCCTGGCGTGGCGGGCGGCGGGCGGCCGACTGGGCCGGCCCGCTGCGCAGCCCCGGCATCCGTGCCGTGCTGGCCTCCAACGTGGTGCTGGCGGCCGCCTTCGGCGCGGTCGAGGTGGCCGTCCCCGCGGCCGCCGAGGAGCTCGGCTCCCGCGCGCTGGCCGGGCCGCTGCTGGCGCTCTGGGCGGTCGGCAGCATCGCGGGCGGCCTGCTGCTCGGCGGGCGCGCCTCCGGCAGGCCGCCGGAGCGGCGCCTGGTCGGCCTGCTCGGCCTGGTGGCGGCCGGGATCGCGGTGCTCGCCCTGGTCTCCGGGCGGCTGCAGCTCGGCGCCGGCATGGTCGCGGCCGGGCTCGGCATCGCCCCCGCCATCGCCTGCCTGTACCTGCTGGTGAACCGCCTCGCCCCGGCCGGCACCGTGACCGAGGCGTTCACCTGGGTGTCGAGTGCGTTCGGGACCGGGATCGCGGCCGGCAACGCGATCGGCGGCGGGCTCGTGCAACGGGCCGGCACCGACGCCACCTTCCTGCTCGCGGCGGCCGCCGTGGCCGCCGCGGCGCTGCTGGCCTGGCTGCGGCGGCGGCGCCTGGCCACCGCGGCACGGCCGGGAATGCGGCCGGCGCCCGAGGAGTTGGGCCGAGCAGGGTGAGCAAGATGATGATGATGCACAGGTATTACAGGCAGGAGCTCGAGCCGGGCACCAAGCTGTCGCGCGGCCTGGTGCGCCGCGTCTGGGGGTTCGCCCGCCGCTACCGCTGGCAGATCGCCTTCTACCTGGCCCTGCTCGGCCTGTCGGCGCTGCTCGGGGTGGTCCCGGCGTTGCTGGTCCGCGAGCTGCTCAACTCCGCCATCCCCCAGCGCAGCTACGGGCTGGTCAACCTGATCGGTCTCGCCGCGGTCGGGGTGGCGCTCGGCAACGCCGCGCTCGCCCTCGGCCAGCGCTTCATCTCCTCCCGGATCGGCGAGGGGATCATCTACGACCTGCGGACCGCCCTGTTCGACCACGTGCAGCGGCAGCCGCTGGCGTTCTTCACCCACACCCAGACCGGCGCGCTCACCAGCCGCCTCAACAACGACGTGGTCGGCGCCCAGCGCGCCCTGACCGGCACGCTCGGCTCGGTCACCTCCAACCTCATCACCCTGGTGGCCACGCTCAGCGCCATGGCCGTGCTGAGCTGGCGCATCACCGTGATCGCGGTGGCCGTGCTGCCGCTGTTCCTGTTGCCGGCCAAGCGGGTCGGCCGCCGGCTGCAGGCCCTCGCCCGCGAGTCGATGCAGCTCAACGCGGCCATGACCACCACCATGAACGAGCGCTTCAACGTCGCCGGGGCGCTGCTGGTGATGCTGTTCGGCCGCCGCGACCGGGAGCTGGCCGAGTTCTCCGGCAGGGCGGCCGGCGTCCGCGACATCGGCGTCCGCACCGCCCTGTTCGGCCAGACCTTCTTCGTGGTGCTCGGCCTGGTCGGCGCCGTCGGGACCGCGGCGGTGTACTGGCTGGGGGCCAGGATGGTGCTGGGCGGCGGCCTGCGGGCCGGCGACGTGGTCGCCATGGCCGCCCTGGTCACCCAGGTGTACGGGCCGCTGACCGCGCTCACCAACGCGCGGGTGGACGTGATGACCGCCTTCGTCTCCTTCGAGCGGGTCTTCGAGGTGCTCGACTTCCAGAGCCCGATCCGCGACCGGCCGGGCGCCCGCCGGCTGGAGCGGCCCACCGGACGGGTCGAGTTCGACCGGGTGCGCTTCACCTACCCGACCGCCGAGGAGTCGACCCTGGCCAGCCTCACCGGCGGCGCCGCCGCGATCGGCGCGGCGCCCGGCTCGGAGGTGCTGCACGACGTGTCGTTCACGGTCGAGCCGGGCGAGCTGGTGGCCCTGGTCGGCCCGTCAGGAGCCGGCAAGACCACCACGGCGATGCTGGTCGCCCGGGTCTACGACGCCACCGACGGCGCGGTCCGGGTCGACGGGGTGGACGTCCGCGACCTGGAGCTGGAGAGCCTGCGCGGGGCGATCGGGCTGGTCGCCCAGGACCCGCACCTGTTCCACGAGTCGATCCTGGCGAACCTGCGCTACGCCAAGCCGGACGCGACCATGGCGGAGATCCAGGCGGCCTGCCGGGCCGCCCGGATCCTTGACCTGATCGAGAGCCTCCCCGACCGCTGGGAGACGATCGTGGGGGAGCGCGGCTACCGGTTGTCCGGCGGCGAGAAGCAGCGGCTGGCGATCGCCCGCCTGCTGCTGGCCGGCCCGGCCATCGTGATCCTCGACGAGGCCACCGCCCACCTGGACTCCGAGGCCGAGCTGCGCATCCAGGAGGCCCTTGCCGCGGCGCTGGCCGGCCGCACCAGCCTGGTGATCGCCCACCGGCTGTCCACCATCGTCAACGCCGACCGCATCCTGGTGGTCGA
>DASYRU010000263.1:0-2801 GCA_036004165.1 Actinomycetota bacterium | reverse complement strand
TGGCCGGCTACGACCGCTCCTCCTACGTGCTCGCCACCAAGGTGTTCCATCCGATGGGCGACGGCCCCAACGACCGGGGGCTGTCCCGCAAGCACGTGGTCGAGCAGTGCCACGCCAGCCTGCGGCGGCTCGGCACCGACTACATCGACCTGTACCAGTGCCACCGCTACGACGACGAGGTGCCGCTGGACGAGACCCTGCGCGCCTTCGACGACCTGGTCCGCCAGGGCAAGGTGCTGTACGCGGGGGTGAGCGAGTGGTCGGCCGGGCAGATCGGCGACGCTCTCGGGCTGGCCGACGACCTCGGCCTTGACCGGATCGTCTCCAACCAGCCCGAGTACTCGATCCTGCAGCGGCGCATCGAGGCGGAGGTGGTCCCGTTCTGCGCCAGCGAGGGGGTCGGCCAGGTTGTCTGGTCGCCGCTGGCGCAGGGGGTGCTGACCGGCAAGTACCGCAAGGGCGAGCCGCCCCCCAGCGACAGCCGGGCGGCCTCGAGGCGGATGGGCGCGTTCGTCGGCCACTGGCTCACCGACGAGGTGCTGGATGCGGTCGAGCGGCTGCGGGTGGTCGCGGGCGAGGCCGGCTTGTCGCTGGCGCAGCTGGCGCTGGCGTGGGTGCTGCGCGAGCCGAACGTGGCCTCGGCGATCGTCGGCGCCTCGCGGCCGGAGCAGCTGGAGGAGAACTGCGCCGCCGCCGGCCGCCGGCTCGACCCCGAGGTGCTCGCCGCCGTCGACAAGGCGGTCGCCGGGGTGCTGGAGCCGTGAGCCCGGTCGCCTTCATCCCGCCCCCGCCGACCGACCGGATCGAGGTCGGCCCGCTGGTCTTCCACCTGTACGGGCTGTGCATCGCGCTCGGCGTGCTGGCCGCGTTCTGGTTGGCCAACCGCCGCTGGATCCAGGCCGGCGGCAAACCGGGCGAGCTGGAGCGACCCGGCATCTGGGCGGTCCTCGCCGGGTTCGTCGGCGGCCGGCTGGCCTACGTGGCCACCCACACCGGCGACTTCCAGGGCCGCTGGCTGCACGTGCTCTACGTCTGGGAGGGTGGGCTGGCGCTGTACGGCGGGCTCACGCTGGGGATCCTCACCGGGCTGTGGGTGGCAAGGCGCCGCGGCCTGCCGGTGCTGCGGGCGCTCGACGCGGCCATCCCGGCGATCCCGCTGGCGCAGGCGTTCGGCCGCTGGGGCAACTATTTCAACCAGGAGCTGTTCGGCACCCCGACGACCGTGCCGTGGGCGCTTGAGGTGGACCCAGAGCACCGCCCCGACCGCTACCTCGACGCCGCTACGTTCCACCCGACGTTCCTGTACGAGTCGATCTACAACCTGGCGGTGGTCGTCATCCTCATCCGGGTGGGGGCGACCAGGCGCCTGCGCCCCGGCAGCCTGGCGCTGCTGTACCTGGTCCTGTACGGGGCCGGCCGCTTCCTGCTGGAGCTGCTGCGGACCGACACCACCTACCGGCTGTTCGGCCTGTCCCGCAACGCGTACGTGTCGCTGGCGGTGGTCGTCGGCGCGTCGGTCTGGCTGGTCCTGCGCGAACGCCGCGGCCCCCCCGCCGAGCCGGCGTCCGAGGACGCGGAGCCCGCCCGCACGGACGAGACCGCCGACGCCGGGTCCGCTGCGGGCACCAAGCCCGAGGTCGCCGAGGACGCGGACGCCTCCGCCGCGGAAGCTGCGGACACCCCTGCCGGCAAGGATGCGGACCCCCCCGTTGGGGAGGCCGAAGACGGGAAGCCGGAGCAGGCGGCCAGCCGTCCCAGGCGGCCGGCGGGACCATGACCCGGGAGGCGCCGCCGTGGTCATCCTGAAGTCGCGCGATGAGCTCGCCGTCATGCGCCGGGCCGGCAGGGTGGTGGCCGAGACGCTGGCGCGGGTGACGGCGGCGGTCCGGCCGGGCGTGCGGCTGCTCGAGCTGGACCGGATCGGCCAGCAGAGCATCCGCGCCGCCGGGGCGACGCCGTCGTTCCTCGGCTACCTGCCCCACTTCGCCTCCAGCCCGTTCCCCGGCAGCCTGTGCCTGTCGCTCAACGAGGTGGTGGTGCACGGCATCCCCGACCAGACCCGGCTGCGCGAGGGCGACCTGCTGTCGATCGACTGCGGCGCGGTGGTGGACGGCTACCACGGCGACGCGGCCGTCACCGTCCCGGTCGGCGAGCCCGACCCGGCGGCCAGGCGGCTGCTGGAGGCCACCGAACGCGCCCTCTGGGCCGGGATCGAGCAGGTCCGGGTCGGCCGCCGGCTGTCCGACGTCAGCCACGCCGTCGGCCAGGTCGCCCACGAGGCCGGCTACGCCATCCTCCCCGACCACGGCGGCCACGGGGTCGGGCGTCTGCTCCACGAGGACCCGTCGGTGGCCAACGACGGCCGCCCGGGCCGCGGCCTGCGGCTGCGGCCGGGGCTGGTGCTCGCCATCGAGCCGATGTTCATCGACGGTGACGCCGCCTACGAGATCCGCCCGGACGGCTGGGCGGTGGCCGCCAAGGACGGCTCCAGGGCCGCCCATTTCGAGCACACCGTGGCGGTCACCGACGACGGCCCCGAAGTGCTGACCCTGCCCTGACCCGGCCGGCCCCTATCGCGGCGCCCCAGAAGCAGGCATGATCCTGCGCGGCGCTCCCGGCGGGGCGACCGTGAGCGTCCCCGTGCGGGGCGACCGCGAACTCAGGGGGTGGCTGTGGCGCTCGTGATCAGGGGCCGGCTGGTGCCCATGGCAGCGGATCCGCAGGTGAGCGGCGACCAGTTCGCCGCCTTCAAGGGCCGGGTGTGGATCGGCGACGACGGCGCGGTCGCGGCGGTCACCAAG
>DASYRU010000262.1:0-5052 GCA_036004165.1 Actinomycetota bacterium | reverse complement strand
TCGTAGATCCAGTGGCGGGGGAAGGAGCTGGCGCCGAGCACCTCGAAGTCGCTCGACCCGTCGACCCGGACGGTGAGCGCGAGCGTCGACCACACCGTCGGCCCGACGATGCGCACGTAGGGGCGGTCCAGGACCCGGCGGGGCGCCGGCATGCCCGGCCGCCCTCCGGCGGTCTGCACGAACCGGACCCAGCCGTCGCCCGCCTCCGGCTCGGCGCGCAGGTCGGGGAAGGGCACCGCGGGGAACTGCAGCCGCACGCCGCCGAGCCGCATCCGGGTGGCGCCGATGTGGCCCCTGCCGGCGTGTCCGTAGCCGGTGATCCGTCCGTCCTCGACCTCGACCCAGGCACGCAGCTCGTTGGCGAACCGGGCGGCGTCGGAGGCCAGCAGCGTCCCCAGGTCCTCGACGACGTCCGGCGGCGGCAGGTCGTAGTGGGCGATCCCGAGGTCGAAGGGCAGCCTGGTGTATCCCTCGATCGCCTCGCGCGGGATCCAGGAGATCGAGGTGACCGACGACTCGACGCGCATTGGCTGCCCTCCCACTAGATGTCGAAGAAGGTGGTCTCTTGCTCGCCCTGCAGGCGGACGTCGAACCGGTAGCCGTCGCTGGTCGGCCGGGCGAGCAGCGTGGCCCTCGCCGGTGCCGGCAGCGCCGCCAGCACCGGGTCGGCGGCGTTGGCGTCGGGCTCGTCGGCGAAGTAGACGCGGGTGACCAGCCGGTCGAGCAGCCCGCGCGCGAACACCGAGAGGGCGACGTGGGGGGCCTGCCGGCGGCCGTCCGGAGCGGGGACCCGGCCCGGCTTCAGGGTCAGGATCGCCCAGCGGCCGTCCGCGTCGGTCGGGCAGCGACCGAAGCCCCTGAACCCGCCCGCCGTACCCCCGCGTGGGTCGTCGGGGTGGTCGAAGCGGCCGCCTGGGTCGGCCTGCCAGGTCTCAAGGAGCGCGTCCGGCACCGGCTCGCCTGCTCCGTCGAGCACGGTGCCGCGCAGCCAGACCGCCCCCTGCGTGCCGGCCGGCACCACATACGGACCGTCCGGCCACGGCAGCGCGTGGGAGAAGAAGGGCCCGACCGTCTGCGAGGGGGTCGCCGCGCTCACGGCGCCTCCTCGGTGGGGGTGGCGTCCCTGCCGCGCAGGACGATGTCGAACCGGTAGCCGAGCGCCCACTCCGGCACGGTCTCGCTGAGGTCGAAGCCGGCGACCATCCGCCGGCGCGCCGCCGCGTCCCTGACCGAATGGAAGATCGGGTCGTGGTCGAACAGCGGGTCGCCCGGGAAGTACATCTGGGTGATCAGCCGCTGGACGAACGCCCTGCCGAACAGCGAGAAGTGGATGTGGGCCGGCCGCCAGGCGTTCTGGTGGTTCTTCCACGGATAGGCGCCCGGCCTGATGCTGACGAACCGGTAGCGGCCTTCGGCGTCGGTGAGGCAGCGGCCGACGCCGGTGAAGTTCGGGTCCAGCGGCGCCGGGTGCTGGTCGACGTGGTGGGCGTAGCGGCCGGCCGCGTTGGCCTGCCAGACCTCCAGCAGGGTGTGCGGGACCGGCCGGCCGTCGCCGTCCAGCACCTGGCCGGTGACGATGATGCGCTCCCCCAGCGGCTCGCCCTGGTGCTGGCGGGTCAGGTCGTGGTCCAGCTCTCCGACCCGCCCCTCACCGAGCAGCGGACCGGTGACCTCGGTCAGGGTATGCGGCAGCAGCGTCAGTGGCCGCCGCGGCGCGCGCAGGCGGGTCGCCTGATAGTCCGGGTACAGGTACGGGGGCCGCGAGCCCTCGTCTTCGCGACGGTAGCCGCGGACCGCGAGCCCGCGCCGCGCCTGCAGGCTGGGTTCGGTCACTGGTCCTCCTTGTCCGCCGCCTCGAGCGCGCGCAGCGTCTCCAGCTCGAGGGCCGTCGGCGGTGCGGTGGTGGCGACCTCGGCGGCGACGGCCAGCTCCCAGCCGGTGGCCTCGCGCGCCCGCTCGACGGTGACGCCGGGGTGGAGGCTGGTCAGGGTGAGCTCGCGGGTGCGCGGATCCGGTTCCAGGACCCCCAGGTCGGTGATGACCAGGACGGGGCCACGGCCGGTGAGCCCCAGCCGCTCCCGGTCGCCGGGGCCGCTGCCGTAGCCGAACGAGGTGACGAAGTCCACGCGCTCCACGAAGGTCCGCCGGCTCTGGCGGACGATCACGATCACCTGCCGGCAGGACGCGGCGATCTCCGGCGCGCCGCCGGCGCCGGGAAGCCTGACCTTCGGATGCTGGTAGTCCGGGCCGATCACGGTGGTGTTGATGTTGCCGAAGCGGTCGATCTGGGCGGCGCCAAGGAATCCGGTCTCGATGCGGCCCGGCTGCAGCCAGTAGTTGAAGACCTCTGGGACGCCGACGACCGTCTCGGCGGTCTCGGCCAGGACGCCGTCGCCGATCGACAGCGGCAGGCGGCCGGGCTTGGCGCCGATGGTGCCGGACTCGTAGATCAGGACCAGGTTCGGCGCGTGGGTTCGCCGGGCAAGGTTGGCCGCGGTGCTCGGCAGGCCGATGCCGACGAAGCAGGCGGTGTCGTCGCGCAGCGCCCTGGCGGCCGCGACGCTCATCATCTCGTCAGCGGTCCAGCTCACCCGTCCCCCTGTCGGTCGAGCACGTGCGCGGACAGCCACTCGGTGAAGGCGTCGCGGTCACGGCTGATCGGGTCCCAGGCACGGTAGTAGGCGTTGTCGCGATCGTAGTACCCCTGCGCGTAGGACGGATGGGCGCCGCCGGGCACCTCCGCGACCCAGCGCACCGTCCAGGAGGGCAGCACCACCGCGTCCGGTCGCAGGTCGAGCTCGTCGACCACCTCCTCGACCGTCACCAGGGACCGGCGTGCGGCGAGCACCGCCTCCTTCTGCACCCCGGTAATGCCCCACATCTGCACGTTGCCGTCCCGGTCGGCGCGCTGGGCGTGGACGATCGCGGCGTCGAGCTGCAGGGCCGGGACAGCGGTCAGCACCTCGCCGGTGAACGGGCAGGTGATCGGCTTGACCGTTGGGGTGTGCGCCTGCAGGTCGGTGCCGACGTAGCCGCGCAGGACCGCGAACGGCAGGCCGGAGGCCGCGGCGACGTAGCGGTTGGCCATCCCAGCGTGGCTGTGCTCCTCGATCTCCAGCGGCGCCGGCCAGCCGTTCTCGATCGCGTCCCTGAAGCGGTGCAGGGAGCCTACCCCCGGGTTGCCGCCCCAAGAGAACACCAGTTTGCGGGCGCAGCCGGCGCCGATCATCTGGTCGTAGACGATGTCTGGCGTCATCCGCACCAGCGTGAGGTCCCGCCGACGCTGCCGGATGATCTCGTGGCCGGCGGCCACCGGGATGAGATGGGTGAACCCTTCGAGCGCGATCGTGTCGCCGTCGCGGACGAGCTCGGCGACGGCCTCGGGCAGGGAGACGATCTCCGCCATGCACGACCTCCGGCAATCGGTCACCGGTAGGATACGGGCGATGCGTGAGATCGTGGCCAGGCCCGCCGGAGCGGGGGCGTTCGAGGTGGAGGCGACCGCCGGCGGCCGGCGCCACGCCTGGCGGGTGAGCGTGCCAGGTGAGCTGGCCGCCCGGCACGGGTCCGAGCCGGAGGACGTCGCCCGCGCGACGATCGCGTTCCTGCTCGACCGGGAGCCGCCTGGCTCGATCATGGCGTCGTTCGACTGCTCGGTGGTCCCCCGCTATTTCCCCGAGTACGACGTGGAGCTGCCTGGCTACCTGGCCGGCGCGGCGGGCGCCGCCGACGGGGATTAGACTTGCCCCTCAGCGCGATCCCGACCACAACGCCTGAGGAGGACCAATGGGTCGCAAGCACGACGGCGAGGAGGGCCAACTGCCCGAGCACAGCCACGAGTTCGAGCACGAGCACCGCTCGCGGCGGGGGCGGAAGCTCGCGTTGCTGCTCGCGGTGGCCGGCGGGATCGCCTGGGTCATGCGCCGCAACCAGCGCCGGGCCGAGCTGGACGAGGGCGTCTGGCACGAGGCCCCAGAGGCCCCGACAGCCTGACAGAGGAACCGGATCTGCCCAGCCTGCCCTGTACTATCGGCGCATGGAGCAGGCAGGCTTGCCCACGCTGGTCCAGGCCGCCTCCGCCGGTGACCGGCAGGCATGGGAGCGGCTGGTCCACCGGTTCGGTGGGCTCGTCTGGTCGGTGGCGCGCGCCCACGGCCTGAGCGACGCCGACGCCGCCGACGTGAGCCAGACGGCCTGGCTGCGCCTGGTGGAGCATCTGCAGCGCATCCGCAATCCAGAGCGGGTCGGCACCTGGCTGGCCTCGACCGCCAGGCACGAGGCGCTGCGTGTGCTGCGGCGGGCGGGCCGGCAGGTCCCGGTCGGCGACGACGCCGCGCTGGAGCCACCAGAGCCGGCGGTGGAGACCCCCGAGGCGCGCGTGCTGGCGTCGGAGCGCAGCGAGCTGCTCTGGCGCGCCTTCGCGACCCTGCCGTCGCACTGCCGGCGGCTGCTGCGGATCCTGATGGCCGACCCGCCGCCCAGCTACCACGAGGTCGCCGCCGCCCTCGACATGCCGATCGGCAGCATCGGCCCGACCCGCGGCCGCTGCCTGGCCCGCCTCCGCCAGGTCGCGGAGCTGTAGCTGCGGCTCCTGCCGCGGTCAGCCGGCGCCGAAGCAGACGAAGCTGGCCGAGACCGCGGCGTCCCGCCCGGACCCGGCCTGCGCCAGCGCGTTGGCCGGCGCGAGGCCGGCCTTGAGCGCCTCGTGGAGGGCGAGCATCAGCTCGGTGGTGGCGGTGTCCGGCACCGGCACCACCGAGGCGATCAGCGTGCGCATCCCCAGCGCGAACAACGCGCCGGCCAGCCCCATCAGCTCGTCTCCCGGCCGCACGCCGGACAGGCCGGAGTCGCACGCCGACAGCACCAGCAGCTGGGGGGCACGCCCGAGCCCCTCCAGGTCGTAGACGGTGAGGGGGCCGTCGGCGAGCTGCAGGGACGAGAACAGCGGGTTGTCGACCCGGAAGGCGCCGTGGGCGGCGACGTGCGCCAGCCCGGCGCCGTCGAGCGCGCCCGCCACCGCGGCGACGGTCGCGCCCGGCCCGGCCAGGCAGA
>DASYRU010000261.1:0-4873 GCA_036004165.1 Actinomycetota bacterium | reverse complement strand
GCCGAGGCTGCTGGACGGCGCCGTCCGCGACCTGACCGTGATCACCGGGCAGCGCCCGCTGGTGACCAGGGCGAAGAAGTCGATCGCCGGCTTCAAGATCCGCGAGGGGCAGTCCGTCGGCGCCAAGGTGACCCTGCGCGGCGACCGCATGTGGGAGTTCCTCGACCGCCTGCTGTCGCTGGCCCTGCCCCGCATCCGCGACTTCCGCGGGCTGGCGCCGCGGAACTTCGACGGGCACGGCAACTACACCTTCGGGCTCACCGAGCAGCTGGTGTTCCCCGAGGTCGACTACGACAAGATCGAGAAGATCCGCGGCATGGACATCACCATGGTGACCACCGCGGAGACCGACGAGCAGGGCCGGGCGCTGCTGCGCGCGCTCGGCTTCCCGTTCCGGACGACGTGACGGCACACAGAGGGCTCTGGCCAGGCGCGCAAGGGGCTGGACCGCCCGCGCGAACCGGCCAGGCCAGGAGGTAGAACCAGCCAGATGGCAAAGAAGTCGTTGATCGCCAAGGCCAAGCGCACCCCCAAGTTCAAGGTGCGGGCCTACAACCGCTGCCAGCGCTGCGGGCGGCCGAGAGCCTTCCTGCGCAAGTTCGGCCTCTGCCGGATCTGCGTGCGCCAGCTCGCCCACGCCGGCGAGCTGCCCGGCATCACCAAGTCGAGCTGGTGAGGGGGTCGCCATGACGATGACCGACCCCATCGCCGACATGCTGACCAGGCTGCGCAACGCCAACGTGGCCTACCACGACCAGGTCATCATGCCGAGCTCGCGGATCAAGGTGGAGATCGCCAGGGTCCTCAAGCAGGAGGGCTACATCGCGGACTTCGCGGTCCAGAAGGCCGACGTCGGCTCCAGGCTGACGGTGGAGCTGAAGTACGGGCCCAACCGCGAGCGGACCATCAGCGGCGTGCGCCGCATCTCCAAGCCGGGGCTGCGGGTGTACGCCAAGAAGGAGAGCCTGCCGCGAGTGCTCGGCGGGCTCGGCATCGCCATCATCTCGACCTCCACCGGCCTGCTCACCGACCGCGCGGCGCACAAGGCCGGCATCGGTGGCGAGGTCCTGGCCTACGTCTGGTAAGGAGGGGAGCACACGAATGTCCCGCATCGGCAAGCTCCCCATCGAGGTGCCAAGCGACGTCGAGGTCAAGCTGGAGGGGATCACCGCGACCGTGACCGGTCCCAAGGGCCAGTTGTCGCAGCCGATCCCGCCGTCGATCACGGTGCGCCAGGAAGGCGCCCGGATCCTGGTCGAGCGGCCCGACGACGAGCGCGAGAACCGCTCCCTGCACGGCCTGACCCGCTCCCTGGTGGCCAATATGGTCGAGGGCGTCACCAGGGGCTTCGAGAAGCAGCTGGAGATCCAGGGGGTCGGCTACCGGGTCCAGGCGCAGGGCGCCGACCTGGTGTTCAGCCTCGGCTACTCCCACCCGATCCCGGTCAAGGCGCCAGAGGGCATCACCTTCGAGGTGGCCAGCCCGACCCGGTTCTCGGTGAAGGGCATCGACAAGCAGCAGGTCGGCCAGGTCGCGGCCGAGATCCGGCAGCTGCGCCGCCCAGACCCCTACAAGGGCAAGGGCGTCCGCTACGCCGGCGAGGTCGTCCGCCGCAAGGCCGGCAAGACGGCGAAATGAGGTAATTCCACCATGGACATTGCACGGGCCAAGCGCGCGGCGCGCCTGCGGCGCCACCGTCGTGTGCGGCGCCGGGTGGCCGGGACCGCCGAGCGGCCACGCCTGGCGGTCTTCCGGTCCAACCGGCAGATCTACGCGCAGCTGATCGACGACCGGTCCGGGCGCACCCTGACCGCCGCCGGCTCGCTCCCCGGTCAGGGCGACGGCGACAAGAAGGCCGTCGCCAGGCGGGTCGGCGCCGAGCTGGCCTCCAAGGCCACCGCGGCGGGGATCAGCTCGGTGGTGTTCGACCGCGGCGGCTACCAGTACCACGGCCGCGTTCGGGCGCTGGCCGAGGCAGCCCGCGAGGGCGGCCTGGACTTCTAGACGAGGAACGCAAGGAGGCATATCGAATGGCAGCAGCCCCCGCTCGGCGGGGTCCCGGTGGACAGGGCAACCGGCCGCCCCGTGACGACCGCGGTGGCCCCGGCCGGGATGATTCCCCCAAGTCCCAGTTCGAGGAGCGCGTGGTGGCGATCAACCGCGTCGCCAAGGTCGTGCGAGGCGGCCGCCGGTTCTCCTTCACCGCGCTGGTGGTGGTCGGCGACGGCAACGGCAAGGTGGGCGTCGGCTACGGCAAGGCCAAGGAGGTCCCCTCGGCCATCCAGAAGGGCGTCGAGTCGGCCAAGAAGGACTTCTTCGCGGTGCCGATGATCGGCTCCACCATCCCCCACGAGGTGCTCGGTGAGGAGGGCGCCGCCCGCGTCCTGCTCAAGCCGGCCTCCCCTGGCACCGGCGTGATCGCCGGCGGCCCGGTGCGGCACGTGCTGGAGGCGGCGGGGATCTCCGACGTCCTCACCAAGTCGCTCGGGTCCTCCAACCCGATCAACATCGTCCACGCCACCGTCGCGGGGCTGAAGCAGCTCAAGCGCCCGAACGAGCTGGCCGCGCGCCGCGGCCTCGAGCTGGCCGAGATGTCGCCGACCACGGTGGCAAGGATCAAGGCCGCCGCCGCCGTCGGCGCCAAGGCCAAGGAGGCGCCGCCGGCATGAGCACCCGGTTGAAGGTCACCCAGAAGCGCTCCCTGATCGGCCGGCCCCGTCCGCAGCGGGACACGGTCAGGAGCCTCGGCCTCAAGCGGATCGGCCACGTGGTCCTCAAGGAGGACCGGCCGGAGATCCGCGGCATGCTGTTCAAGGTCTCCCACCTGGTCGAGGTGGAGGAGGTAGACGAGTGAAGCTGCATCACCTACGCCCGGCGCCCGGGTCGACCAGCGACCGGGTCCGCAAGGGCCGCGGCGATGCCTCGGGCAAGGGCAAGACGGCCGGCCGGGGCACCAAGGGCTCCAAGGCCAGGCAGCCGATGCGCATCGGCTTCGAAGGCGGCCAGATGCCGCTGCAGCGGCGGGTGCCGAAGCAGCGGGGCTTCATCAACCCCAACAAGATCCATTGGTCGGTGGTGAACCTGGACCGGCTGCAGGCGGCCTTCCCCAAGGGTGGCGGGGTCGACCCGGACGGGCTGGTCGCGGCCGGCCTGGCCCGCAAGGGCACCCCGGTCAAGGTCCTCGGTCAGGGTGACGTCTCGGTGGCGCTGCAGGTGCGGGCGCATGCCTTCTCGGCCACGGCGGCCGGGAAGATCGCGGCCGCGGGCGGTACCGTAGAGGTCGTGTAGGCCTCGGAGGAGAGGAACCCCGGATGCTGTCGGCCTTTCGCAACGCGTTCAAGATCCCTGATCTTCGAGGGAAGATCCTGTTCACGGTCGCGATCATCGCCGTCTACCGGCTCGGCTCCCACCTGCCGGTGCCAGGGGTGGACTTCGACGCGGTCCACCAGTTCCTCGAGAACCCCAGCAACCAGGATCCCAACAGCGCCTTCACGCTGATCAACCTGTTCTCGGGTGGGGCGCTGACCCAGTTCGCCATCTTCGCGCTCGGGATCATGCCCTACATCACCTCCTCGATCATCATGCAGCTGCTCGGGGTGGTGATCCCCCGGCTCGAGCAGCTCCAGAAGGAGGGCGAGACCGGGCGCAAGAAGATCCAGCAGTACACCCGCTACCTGACCGTGTTCCTGGCGGTCCTGCAGTCGGCCGGCATCGTGCAGCTGGCCCACAACAGCGGCATCCTGCCGCTGGACATCTTCCCCGGCCTGACCCCGGGGCGCTTCGCCCTCGCCGTGCTGACCCTGACGGCCGGCACGGCGCTGATCATGTGGCTGGGGGAGCTGATCACCCAGCGTGGGGTCGGCAACGGCATGTCGATCATTATCTTCAGCGCGATCGTGGCCCGCCTCCCCGCCGAGGGCGCCAGCATCCTGCGGGTCAACAAGGGGTTCATCTTCGGGCTGGTCTGCTTCCTCGGGCTGGTGATCATCGTGGCGGTGATCTTCGTCGAGCAGGCCCAGCGCCGCATCCCGGTGCAGTACGCCAAGCGCATGGTCGGCAGGCGCATGTACGGGGGGCAGTCGACCTACATCCCCCTCAAGGTCAACCAGGCCGGCGTGATCCCGATCATCTTCGCCTCCAGCCTGCTCTACCTGCCCACCCTGCTCGCCTCGATCGCCAACAAGCAGTGGCTGACCGACATGGTCGAGCAGTTCGCCCGCACCGGCACCCACCCGCTCTACATCATCTTCTACTTCGTGCTGATCATCTTCTTCGCCTACTTCTACAATTCGATCGCCTTCAACCCGGTCGACACCGCCGACAACATGAAGAAGTACGGCGGCTTCATCCCGGGCATCCGGCCGGGCCGGCAGACCGCCGAGTACCTCAACCACATCCTGACCAGGATCACCCTGCCGGGGGCGCTGTTCCTCGGCGCGGTGGCGATCCTGCCCTTCATCGCGCTGGCCGCCGGCAACGTGCAGCAGTTCCCCTTCGGGGGCACGGCCATCCTGATCACCGTCGGGGTGGGGCTGGAGACCATGAAGCAGATCGAGTCGCAGCTGCTGATGCGGAACTACGAGGGCTTCCTCCGTTGAGGCTGGTGATGCTCGGTCCGCCAGGGGCGGGCAAGGGGACCCAGGCGGTGCGCCTGGCCGAGCAGTTCCACTGCGCCGACATCGCCACCGGCGACATCTTCCGCGCCAACGTGGCCGAGGGCACCCAGCTCGGCCTGCTGGCCCAGGAGTACATGGACCGCGGTGACCTGGTGCCCGACGAGGTGGTGATCGCGATGGTGATGGACCGGCTGGCCGAGCCGGACTGCCAGGCGGGGTTCGTGCTGGACGGCTTCCCCCGCACGGTGGCGCAGGCC
>DASYRU010000260.1:0-4957 GCA_036004165.1 Actinomycetota bacterium | reverse complement strand
GCAGGTCCCGGCGAGGTCATGGTCCGCCAGGGGCGCACCGGCCGCGCGGTGCTGCGCTGCCCGGCCGGCGAGGTCCGCCTCGGCATCGCCCCCGACCCGGCCGTCGCCGCCGCCCTGGCCGCCTGACCGGCGCCTACGGGTTGGCCGCCTGGACCGGCTCCACCGGGGCGTGGCGGGGCCATGGCCGCAGGATCTCGAGCTGGCGGGCGAGCGCCAGCAGCAGCGCCTCGCCGCCCGGCGCGACGGCGAGCTGGACCCCGATCGGCAGGCCGTCGCCGGTGGCGCCGGCCGGGACCGAGGCGGCCGGGAAGCCGACCAGGTTGAACGGCGGCGTGAACGGCATGTAGGCGGTCAGGCCCAGGATCGTCCGGGTCAGCCCCTTGCCGTGGTAGGCGCCGAGCCGCAGCGGCGGTGCCGCCAGGGTCGGGCTGAGCAGCACGTCGTGGCGCTCGAACCAGGCGCGGTAGCGGGCCAGCACGCGCGCCGGGGGCCCGGTGGGGAGGCGCCCGGTCCGCCGCAGCAGGCGGCCGGCGCGGGCCTCGGCGCGGGTGCGTGCCTCCAGCGCCTCCCAGCGCAGGGCGCCGGTCTGCTCGGCGATGCCGAGGAAGAACCGGCGCAGGAACGGTGCGGCGTCGGCGTTGCTCCACGGCGGGTCGGCGGCGGCCACCTGGTGGCCGGCGTCCCGCAGCGCCTCGGCGGTGGCGTCCATGGCGGCGCGCACCTGCGGGTCGACCTTGACGCCGACGGCCCCCGGCTTGGCGGTGACGCCGATGCGCAGAGCCCGGTCGGGCGGGGCGACCGCCCGGTAGGCGGCGGTGCCGGCCAGCACGTCCAGCAACAGCCCCAGGTCGGCCACGGTGGTGGCGAGCGGCCCGAACTCGCTCATCCCGTGCAGCGTCGACACGCCGGCCGGAGACGGCACCACGCCCGGACCGGGCTTGATCCCGACCAGCCCGCAGACGGAGGCCGGGATCCGGATCGAACCGCCGCCGTCGGCGCCGAGACCGAGCGGGACCATGGCGGCGGCCACCGCGGCCGCGCTGCCCCCCGACGAGCCGCCAGGGCCGTGGTCGAGGCTCCAGGGGTTGCGGCTCACCCCGTAGGCCTCGCTCTCGGTGAACGGCCACAGACCGAGCTCTGGCGTGGTGGTCTTGCCGAGCAGCAGCGCGCCCGCCTCCCGCAGACGCCGCACCGGCTCACCGTCGGCGCTGGCCGGCTCGGCCGGTGTGGCCGCCGAGCCGAAGCGGGTCGGCGCGCCCTGCAGGTCGACATTGTCCTTGATCGCCACCGGCACCCCCGCGAGCGGCAGCTCGGCCAGGTCGGGGCGTCCCTCAAGGGCCCTGGCCTCCTCCAGGACCTCGTCGGCCCTGACCAGCTGGAAGGCGTGCAGGTGCTGGTCGACGGCGGCGATCCGCTCCAGGTGGGCCGCGGCGACCTCGGCGGGGGAGACCTCACCGGAGCGGACCGCGGCTGCGATCCCGACCGCCGTCTCGCCAACGAACCGTCCGGCCCCGCTCCGCGTCATCGTCGACCTCCAGCTTGTCAGCCTGCGGGGATCGTCGGGCGCGGCCCGGCCGTCGTCAAGGCCCGCTATCGTTCGGGCCCATGCGGCCGATCCGCTCCACCTACCGGGTGCAGCTCTCCGGCGGCTTCCCGTTCGCCGCCGCCGGCGCGGTCGTGCCCTACCTGGCCGACCTCGGCGTCTCCCACCTGTACGCCTCGCCGATCCTGCGCGCCCGCTCCGGCTCCGCCCACGGCTACGACGTGGTCGATCCCACCGAGGTCTCCCCGGAGCTGGGCGGCGAGCCCGGCCTGCGCGAGCTGGTGGCCGCGCTCCGGTCCCACGGCATGGGCCTGGTGGTCGACCTGGTCCCCAACCACATGGCGACCTCGGAGGAGAACCCCTGGTGGGTGGAGACCCTCAGGCACGGTCCGGCCTCACCGTTCGCGCGGGTGTTCGACATCGACTGGGCGGCGGGCGGCGGGCGGGTGCGGCTGCCGGTCCTCGGCGGGCCGCTCGACCGGGTCGCCGGCGAGCTCGAGGTCGGCCAGGGCTGGGTCCGCTACCACGAGCACCGCTTCCCCCTCGCCCCAGGCACCGACCGGCTCGAGCAGCAGCACTACGAGCTGGTGGAGTGGCGCCGCGCCGCGGTCGACGGCAACTACCGCCGCTTCTTCGCCATCAACCAGCTGATCGGGGTCCGCCAGGAGGACCCCGAGGTGTTCCGACTGACCCACCAGACCACGCTGGGGCTGGTCGCCGACGGCCTGATCGACGGGCTGCGGATCGATCACGTCGACGGCCTGGCCGACCCGGCCGCCTACCTGGAGCGCCTGGCCGGCCACGGGGTGCCGTGGGTGGTGGTGGAGAAGATCCTCGAACCGGGCGAGCGCCTGCCGCCCTGGCCGGTCGCCGGCACCACCGGCTACGAGTTCCTCGGCGTGGCCGACGGCGTGCTGGTGGACCCGGCGGCGGCGGCGCCGTTCGCCGTGCGCTACCGGCGGCTCACCGGCGGCGACCCCGACCCGGCCGAGCTGACCGTCGCCTGCAAGCGGGAGTGGCTAGAGCGCGACCTCGGTGCCGAGGTGGCGGCGGTCGCGCGCCACCTGCCAGGGGAGCAGGCCGGCAACCGGGCCGCGGTGGTCGAGCTCGCCGCCCACCTCCCGGTCTACCGGACCTACGTGACCGGGCGGGTGGCCGACGCCGACCGGGCGGTGATCGCCACCGCCAGGGACGCCGCCGCGCCACGCCTGGGGGCGGCGGAGCTGGCCGCCATGGACCGGCTGGTCGCCGCGCTGCTGCTGCGGCGGCCCGCGCCGCAGGCCGTCCGCCGCTTCCAGCAGCTCAGCGGGCCGGCCATGGCCAAGGGCGTGGAGGACACCGCGCTGTACCGGGACGTCCGCCTGCTGGCCCGCAACGAGGTCGGCGGCGACCTCGGCCGCTTCGGCCGGCCGGTGGCCGAGCTGCACGCGGCCAACGCCGAGCGGGCGGCGCGCTGGCCGGCGAGCCTGCTGGCAACCTCGACCCATGACACCAAGCGGGGCGAGGACGTGCGGGCGCGCCTCGCCGCGCTCAGCGAGCGCCCCGACCGCTGGTGGAGGATGGCCGAGCGCTGGACGGCCCGGCTGGCCGGCCCCTCCAGCGGCGTCGAGCCGGCCGATGCGCTGGTCCTCTGGCAGACGATGGTCGGCGCCTGGCCGCTGCCGCTGGAGCGCTGCCTCGCCTACATGGAGAAGGCGGTGCGCGAGGCGGGCGTTCGCACCAGCTGGACCGACCCGGACCCCGCCTACGAGCGGGCGGTCCGCGACCTGGTCGAGCGGGCCTACGGCGACGCCGGCCAGCTCGCCGAGCTGGCCGAGCTGGTCGCCGAGGTCGCCCCCGCCGGCCGGGTCAAGGCGGCCGGGCTGGCCCTGCTGCGGCTCACCAGCCCCGGCGTCCCCGACACCTACCAGGGCACCGAGACCGAGCAGCTGGTGCTGGTCGACCCCGACAACCGGCGCCCGGTCGCCTTCCGCGGCGACGGCTCGCTCAAGTTCCGGGTCACCCGCACGGCCCTGCGCCTGCGGCGCGACCGGCCCGAGCTGTTCACCGGCTACCGGCCCCTCGCCGCCCCCGACCACCTGGTCGCCTTCGCCCGCGGCGACGACCGCCTGGCGGTGGTGGTCACCCGCCTGGTCGGCGGTCCCGCCGGCGACCCCGCCCCGGTCGACCTCCCCCAAGGCCCCTGGCACGACCTGCTCGCCGACCTCACCCACCAGGGCGGCCCGACCCGCCCCGCCGACCTGCTCGCCGCCGCCCCCCACGCCCTCCTGGTCCGCACCTGACCGAAACGCGAGAGGAATCGCCGATGGACGAGTCGAGCCTGCCGTTGAACCTCGCCGCCCTCGCCTTCTCCGTGCTGGCGATCATCACCTCGACAACGATCGCCCTGCGGCAGTCGAGGCTCATGCACCATGCCAATCTTCTGCCCATCCTGACCGAGATCTTCGACGAGTTCCGCGCCAGCGAGTTCAAGCAGCACATGGCGTATGTCACCGGGGAACTGTGGCGGCAGCACCCGCCAGGAGCGATCGGCTTCGACGATCTGTCCGACTCGGCGAGACGCCATGCCGGCACGGTCACCAGCTACTACAACACCGTCGGCATCCTGGTCGCCAACAGGATCATCAGCGACCTGCTGGTGGCGAGCTACATGGGGCGCTCCATCCTGCAGGCGTGGCGGCACCTGGAACCGTACATTCGCAGCGAACGAAGGCTGCGGGACGACGACAGCTGGAACCTGTTCTTCGAGAACCTTGCCGCGGTGACCGCGGAGAACCCGCCTTCCAGGATCGATGCCCGCCTGCGGCTGAAGCGGATGTCGGCGTCGACCGCCTGGGGTCGGGACGCCTGAGCCGGCGGGCTGTCGGAGGGCTCTGCTACACCTGGTGCCGTGGTCAGCTTCGAGCTCGTCCCCAGGGGCCCGTTCTCGCTGGCGGCGAGCGTCGCGTTCCTCGAGGGGTTCGCGCCGGCCGCGCACCGGGCCGGTGGGGCCGGCCACCTGCACCTGGCGTTCGTCGCCGACGGTGGTGAGGCGGTGGCGGGCGTCTGCCTTCGCCAGCCGGACGCCGACGTGGCCGCCGAGATGTTCGGCGCCGCCGACCCGGCAGCCGTCCAGGCGCAGGTCGCCCGCATCCTGTCGCTCGACGTCGACGGTGGCGGCTTCCCGGAGGTTGGCCGCCGCGACCCGGTGGTCGGCCGGCTCCAGGCTCGCTGGCCGGGGCTGCGGCCGGTCGGTTTCTTCTCACCCTACGAGGCGGCCGCCTGGTCGCTGATCGGGCAACGCATCCGCATCGTCCAGGCGGCCCGCATCAAGGAGCGCATGGCAGCCGAGCTGGGCGAGGCGGTCGACGTCCACGGCGACCTGCGGCACGCCTTCCCCGGCCCGGCCAGGCTGGCCGACCTGGAGGGCTTCCC
>DASYRU010000259.1:0-17084 GCA_036004165.1 Actinomycetota bacterium | reverse complement strand
GACCGCATCGTGCTGTCGACCTTCCCGCCAGGCATCTCCCGCTGGCTCAGGGGCAACCTCCCGGCGGTCCTGCAGCGCCGCACCAGGCTGCCGGTCGACCACGTCGTCGCCCAGGCGCCGGCGCCCAGCTCGCCCTAGCGCTGTTCGAGCTGGGCTTCCAGGCGTGCCAGCTCGCGCTTCGGCCACTCGGCCTGGATGGCGAAGTCGTGGGCTTCCAGCCAGTCGACAATGAAGCTCCACTGGCCGACCGCCTCCTCGAGCCGCCCTAGCCGCTCGAGCAGGAACGCCGCGCTGTAGTGGGGATCGATCAGCTCGGGATCGAGCTGAAAGGCCCGCCGCCAGTGCGTCAGCGCCTCCTCCGGACGACCGGTCGCGGCGCAGACCTCACCGAGCAGCTCCACCAGCGCCGGGTGGTCGGGCGCCAGCTCCAGGCCCGCGAGGATGACCTGCTCGGCCTTGTCGTGCTCCTGGGCGACCAGGTACGCGTGCGCCAGGAACCGGTACTCGCGGGGATCGTCGGGCGTTTCGGCCAGCCGCCGTTGGTAGAGCGCGATCGCCTCCTCCGTTCTGTGCAGCGCCGCCTGCGCGGCGATCAGCTGGTGGCGTGGCTTCTCCCAATCGGGCATGAGCTGGATTGCCCGCTCGTAGCTGGCCGCAGCGGCCCTGAGCGAGAACCGGCCGCGGCACTCCTGCAGGTAGCCATACTCGAACTGCAGCCGTGCCTGGTCACCAGCGGTGGCCAGCGCCGCTTCGTAGAGGCGCCTGGCTTCGACATAGGTCCGCTCGTCGCCGCTCGCCTCGTACTGGTCGAGCAGCTCCTCCTTCTCGGTCACGGCACACCGGCCCTTCCGGATAGCTCGTCTCGCAGCCGGAAATGGAACTCCCAATACAGTCGCCCCCACGCCGAAGGCGGCCCTTCCAGCGCCGCCAACAGCTCGAAGGCAACCCGTCGGGCCTGGACACGCCCGCGGATCCGCGGCCACACATCGGGCGCCGCGAAGTCCAGCTCGGTCCGCAGCCGATCGCCGAGTTCGTCGCTGTCAGCCATGCCGGCTTCCCTTCATGGTCGTGTGCAGGTGGGCCAGGGCCAGCCGGTATTTCCAGCGCACCGTGCCCGGCGGCAGGCCCAGGCCGCTGGCGATCTCGGCGTGCGTCAACCCGGCAACGTCATGGAGCACGACGATCTGCCGCTCCGTCACGCCGAGCTCCAACAGCGCGGCGGTCAGTTCCAGTCGGGCCAGGGTCGCGTCATCGCCGAGGAAGGACACCCCAGTCGTCTCGTGGCTCGCCGGTTCCTCGGCGGGCAGCTCGCGCCGGCGCCGGCGCAGGACGTCGAAGGCCAGGTTGCGGGCGATCGCCAGCACCCATGCGCGCGGCCTTGAACCCGGCCGGTAGGTGTGGGCGTGGCGATGGACACGCACGAAGACCTCTTGCGAGATGTCCTCGGCGAGGTTGCGATCGGCGGTGATGGCCAGCGCCACGGCGTAGACCGGCACGCGGAGCTCGCGGTAGAGCTGTTCGAGCGCGGCCATGTCGCCATCCCCGATGGCCCCCAGCAAAGATTCGGCATCCACCGTGTTGGCATCCTCCGATACGACTGCATGAACAGAACGCCGCGGACCCGCGTGCTTGTTGGTTTTCGTGCGGGCCGGCCAGCGACGCCGTTCAGGAGCGGTGGTGCCCCTCGATCCGGAGGCCTCGCTCCAGGATCAGGGCGGCGCTGGTCTCGCGGCCCCAGAAGAGATGCTCGAGGAAGCCGTCCGGCGCCACCAGCCGACGTTCGGTCATCTCGTGCCTCGGCACGAACGGTTCCAGCCGGACCCGCGCCCAGAAGCGCGTCTGGTAGTAGGGAGCGCGATCACCCTCGAGCTCATCGACGCGCTGGCAGCCGATGTACCGGCACGCCAGCAGCCGAGCGCAGGCCTCCTCATCGACCTCGCGGGCGAGGGCCTGCTCCAGCGTCTCGCCCGGCTCGATCGTGCCGCCCGGAAGCGTCCAGTCCGCACCGTTCCAGGTGACCAGCACGATCTTCGACTCGGACGTGAAGCAGATCGCGAGGGCCTGGGTGGTCTGCTCCGCCGGCGGGAGGAAGGGCGGGTCGAACCACGCGACGCGGCAGCGCAACCCATCGGCCACGATGGTCTCCTCGGCGAGCGCCTCCTCCACCGAGGCAGGCTATCCGGGATCGAGGCTGCGGCAGTCGACGGTGCCGTTGACCGGCGGGGACGCGGCCGTGCCGACGGCCTCCTCGTCGTGGGACTGGCCGGGCGGGATCGACTCGCGCAGGCTGATCGCCGCGACGCCGACGCGGTCGCCCCTGATGTCGTACAGCTCCGCCTCGCACTTGTCCGGCCGGCCGGCGCGGCTGCCCTTGTTGGTCACGTGGAACAGGACCCGGACCTCGTTGCTGTCCCCGGCGACCGGCCCGAGCACCTCCACGGTGGCCGCGAACGTCTTGCCGCGGTTGGCGGCCAGCTCGATCACGATGCTGACCGCGGTGAACACCAGGATCGCGACCACCATGACGATCAGGCCGGTGGGGCCGAGGAGCTCGCGCTTGCGGCGCCCGCCGGGTGCGGGCTCGGCGGTCGGGGCCTGGCTGGACACGGTGGCGCAAGGCTACCGCAGCCCGCCGGCAAGCCGCTCAGCGCGGCAGCAGCGTGGAGACGACCGTCCCGAGCAGGTCGTCCACCGGCGGCAGCAGCTCGTCGCCGGTGGTGGTGGTCGGCCCCAGGGTGGTCGTGGGCGCCGCCGCCCCCCCGCCGCCCGGCTGGCCGGCCGAGCCCGTCTGGGTCCCGGCCGAGCCCGCCGCGCGGCCAGGGGCCTGCGCCGGCGTGGGCGTCCCCGCCGGGGCGGGCTCCTCGCCGGCCGCGCCGGACCCGCCACCCGCCCGGTCGGCCGCCGGCCGGGTCGTCGCCGTCGGCTTGCGGGCGGAGCCGCCAGGGTCCAGCCGGGCCGGCCCGATCGAGCCGGGCGGACCGACCAGGCTGATCACGCCGCCGAGCAGCGCCAGCGTCGCCACCAGCACCCCGACCAGCAGCACCGCGGTCTTCTGGGTGAAGAACGGCAGCCGGTGCAGACCGATGTCCCAGTCCAGCCTCAGCTTGCTCCACGTCCTGGCGAGCGCGCGCACGATGGCGTCCCCCCCTCTACGGTCAAGCGGAACGTTTCCGCCGAACCCTACCCAGTTCCACCTTCCAAACTCCAATCGGCGGCCTCGCCTCGGCTACCATGGGCGGCCGACAACGACGTCCACCCTGCCCGTTCCCGGGTGCGACGTCGCCCGGGGCCGAACCGAGGTGCCAGCCCATGCCAGCCCCCCCAAAGAAGTTCGCGCATCACCATCACGACCGACCTGATCGCCTTGAGGGATCCCGTGGTCTGGGTGATGCACGGACTCCTTTGACCCTGCTCGAGAAGGTCTGGGAACGCCACGTGGTGGCCGAGCCGCCGGGCCTGCCCGCCGTCCTGTACGTCGACCTGCACCTGGTCCACGAGGTGACCTCGCCGCAGGCGTTCGCCGGGCTGGCCGCCCGCGGCCTCAAGGTCCGCCGGCCCGACCTGACCGTCGCCACCGCCGACCACTCGATCCCGACCTCCGACCGGTCCCTGCCGATCGCCGACGAGCTCGCCAGGGCCCAGGTGGCGCGGCTGGACCGCAACTGCGCCGAGCACGGCATCCCGCTGCACGGCATGGCCAGCCCGCACCAGGGGATCGTCCACGTGATCGGGCCAGAGCTGGGCCTCACCCAGCCGGGCATGACGATCGTCTGCGGCGACTCCCACACCGCCACCCACGGCGCCTTCGGCGCGCTCGCGTTCGGCATCGGCACCAGCGAGGTCGAGCACGTGCTTGCCACCCAGACGCTGCTGCAGCGGCGGCCGAAGACCTTCGAGGTGCGGGTCGACGGGCGGCTGCGGCCTGGGGTGACCGCCAAGGACATCATCCTGGCGCTGCTGGCCAGGATCGGGGTGGGCGGCGGCACCGGCCACGTGTTCGAGTACGCCGGGCCGGCGATCCGGGCGCTGTCGATGGAGCAGCGGATGACCATCTGCAACATGTCGATCGAGGGCGGCGCAAGGGCCGGGATGGTCGCCCCCGACGAGACCACCTTCGAGTACGTCGCCGGCCGGCCGTACGCCCCGGCGGGCGCTGCCTGGGAGGCCGCGCTGGCCGACTGGCGCGACCTGCCGAGCGACGAGGGCGCCGCCCACGACCGTTCGGTGACGCTCGACGCCGGCGAGCTGGAGCCGATGATCACCTACGGGACCAACCCGGGCATGGGCCTGCCGATCACCGCCAGCGTGCCCGACCCGGACCGCTCGGCCGACCGGGCGACCAGGCAGGCGCTGGCCAAGGCGCTCGCCTACATGGACCTGCGCCCCGGCGAGCCGCTGCTCGGCCGGCCGGTCGACGTGGTGTTCATCGGCTCCTGCACCAACTCGCGCATCTCCGACCTGCGCCAGGCCGCCACGCTGCTGCGGGGGCGGCGGGTCGACCCGCGCGTCAGGGTCCTGGTGGTGCCCGGCTCGCAGGACGTCAAGCGGCAGGCCGAGGCCGAGGGGCTGGCCGAGGTGTTCCGGGCCGCCGGTGCGGAGTGGCGGGAGGCGGGCTGCTCGATGTGCATCGCCATGAAC
The DNA here is from genome assembly GCA_036004165.1 of Actinomycetota bacterium. Taxonomy (GTDB): domain Bacteria; phylum Actinomycetota; class CALGFH01; order CALGFH01; family CALGFH01; genus CALGFH01. The sequence goes on along the minus strand of DASYRU010000259.1, from coordinate 12,446 downwards.
GGCGACCAACTCGCCCCGGGGCAGTACGCGGTGTCCACCTCCAACCGCAACTTCGAGGGCCGCCAGGGCACCGGTGGCCGCACCTTCCTGGCCAGTCCGCTGACCGCCGCCGCGTCGGCCCTTGCCGGTCGGATCGCCGACGCGCGCCCGCTGGTCGAGCGGGACGGGGCGGGGGTGTGAGCATGGCCGCGCCGTTCGCTCCGTTCAGCAGCGCGATCGTGCCGCTGCCGGCCGACAACGTGGACACCGACCAGATCATCCCGGCCCGGTTCCTGAAGGTGACCGACAAGGCGGGGCTGGGCGAGGGGCTGTTCGCCGACTGGCGCTACGACGCCGACGGGGAGCCCCGGCCCGGGTTCGTCCTCAACCGGCCGGAGATGGCTGGCCGGGCGGTGCTGCTGGCCGGCGCCAACTTCGGCTCCGGCTCCTCGAGGGAGCACGCCGCCTGGGCGCTGCGCGCCTTCGGCTTCCGGGCGGTGCTGGCGCCCTCGTTCGCCGACATCTTCCAGGCCAACGCGCTCAAGAACGCGCTGCTCCCGGTCGAGCTGCCCGGCGAGGTCCACGCGGCGCTGGTCGCCGACGTCGAGGCCGACCCGGAGGTGCGGGTCGCCGTCGACCTGGAGGCCGAGACCCTCACCCTGCCGGACGGCCGCGCCGTCGCCTTCCGGGTCGACCCGTTCGCCAGGCGCATGCTGCTGGAGGGCACCGACGAGCTCGGCTACCTGCTCGGCCAGGCCGACGCCGTGGCCGCCTACGAGGCCACCCACCCCGCCCGGGTCGACACCCTGGCGCCCGCCGGGGGTGGTTGAGGCGCCCTCGCGGCGGGCGGCCGCCCGCCAGGGCGTGGAGGACCTGCCGGCCGCCATCGAGCTGCTGCCGTCCGGGCCGATCGACGCCCGGCTGGCGGCCCCGGCGAGCAAGAGCGTGACCAACCGGGCGCTGCTCTGCGCCGCCCTGGCCGACGGCGGCAGCCGGCTGCGCGGCGCCACCACCAGCGACGACGCCGACGCGATGGCCGCAGGGCTGCGCCAGCTGGGCGCGACGGTGCGACCCGGACGCGACGCTTGGCTGGTCGGCGGCGTGGCCGGCCGGCCAGCCAGCCCCGACCGGCCGCTGGACGCCCGGCTGTCGGGCACCACCATGCGGTTCCTGGCCGCGGTGGCCACCCTCACCCCGGCGGGCGCCACCGTCGGCGGCGCCCCAGCGCTGCTGCGCCGCCCGGTCGGCCCGCTGGTGGCGGCGCTGCGGTCGCTCGGCGCCGAGGTCGCCGACCACGACGGCTTCCCGCCCGTGACCGCGGCCGGCGGCGGTCTCGGCGGCGGCGACGCCAGCGTCGAGACCGCCCGCTCCAGCCAGTTCGCCAGCGCCGTGCTGCTGGTCGCCCCCTACGCCGGCCGGCCGGTGCGCCTGCGGGCCGAGCGGCTCGCGGCGGCCGGGTACGTGGAGCTGACCGCGGCGCTGATGCGCGACTTCGGCGCCGGCGTGGAACGGACCGGGGAGGCCGAATGGCGGGTCCAGGCCGGGCGCCCCTACCGGGCCGGGGAACTGGAGGTCGAGTACGACGCCAGCGCCGCCGCGCACCTGTTCGCGCTGGCGGCGGCCACCGGCGGCAGCCTCACGGTGACCAATGCCCACCAGGGCACCCTGCAGCCCGACGCCGGGCTGCCCGGGCTGCTCGCCGAGATGGGCGCGACCGTCGCCAGGGACGGGCCGGCGCTGACGGTGCGCGGCCCGGCCGCCCTCGCCCCGGTCGACGCGGACCTTGCGGCCATGCCCGACCAGGTGACCACGGTGGCCGCGCTGGCCGCCATCGCCGGCGGCGTCTCCCGCATCCGCGGCGTGGCGGTCACCCGCGGCCACGAGACCGACCGGCTGGCCGCGCTCGCGGTGGAGCTCGCCAAGCTCGGGGTGGCGGTCGAGGAGCTGCCGGACGGGCTGGTGGTGCGCGGCGCCCTCCCCGGCGGGCCGCGCCCGGCCCGGCTGGCCACCCATGGCGACCATCGCATGGCGATGGCGCTGGCGGCGGTCGCCGCCCGCGTGCCCGGACTGGTGATCGAGGACCCCGGCTGCGTGGCCAAGACCTACCCGGGGTTCTGGCGCGACCTGGCCGCCGGCGGGCTGCGCTGGCGGGCCCGTCCCGGCCCGGTACAGTAACCGCCCACACGGGCGCGCCGACGCGGCGACCCCGACCTGCCTGGCGGAGGGAGGAGCATGGCCGAGGTCCTCTCCGAGCAGCAACGCGCCTTCCTTGCGGCCAACCACGGCGCGGTGATGGCTACCGTCGACGGTCGCGGCCGACCCCACGTGGTGCCGGTGCTGTGCGCGCTGATCGACGGGAAGCTGTGGAGCTCGGGCACCGACCTGCGGGTCCGCACCCGCCACCTGCAAGAGCGGCCGTACGGGACCCTGACCGTGCTCACGCGGGGCTTCTGGGGTGAGTGGCTGACGGTCACGGGCCCGGTAGAGATCCGCCGCGACGACCGGGTCGACGACAACCTGCGCCTGTACCGGGTCGCCACCGGCCGCGATCCCGACGACCTGGAGGAGTACCGCACAGCCATGGTCGCCGAACGCCGCCTGGTGTACGTGCTCACCCCGGAGCGGGTCTACCCGTCGTCCAGGTAAGGAGGTTGCCTGACCATGTCCGCCGATCGGATCGCGGTGGTGACGGGGGCGTCCGGCGGGATCGGGGCGGCGACCGCCCGCCGGCTGGCCAAGGCCGGGTTCCACGTGGTGGCGGGCGCCCGCCGCGGGGAACGCCTGCGGGCGCTCGCCGAGGACGTCGGCGCCACCACCCTGACCCTGGACGTCACCGAGCCGGCGTCGGTCAGGGCGTTCGCGGCCGCGGTCGCCGAGCGCCACGGCCATGCCGACCTGCTGGTCAACAACGCCGGGCTGGCCGCCGGCCTCGACCCGATCGCCGACGGCGACGAGCGCGACTGGCAGGCGATGCTGGACACCAACGTGCTCGGCCTGCTCCGCGTCACCCGCGCCTTTCTGCCGCTGCTGCGGGCCGCTCCCCGCGCCCACATCGTCAACCTCGGCTCGATCGCCGGCGAGGAGGTCTACCCGGGTGGCGGCGGCTACACCGCCTCCAAGCACGCCGTGCGGGCGGTGACGGGCACCCTGCGGCTGGAGCTGAACGGCGAGCCGATCCGCGTCACCGAGATCGCGCCCGGCATGGTCGAGACCGAGTTCTCGACGGTCCGCTTCCACGGCGATGCCGAGCGGGCCGCCGAGGTCTACGCCGGCGTGCAGCCGCTGACCGCCGACGACATCGCCGACTGCATCGTCTGGGCGGTGACCCGCCCACCGCACGTCGACGTCGACCTGCTGGTGGTCCGCCCGGTCGCCCAGGCAGCCGCCCACCTGGTCACCCGCAGCGGCGACGCCGAGCCGGCCCCTTGACGCCTCCGCCGCCGGAGGGGAGGCTGGCGCGGGCGAGGACGGTGGTGGCCATGGGCGCGGTGCCGGTCGACCCGGCAGCGGCGCGGGCGGGGGTCGCGGCCGCCGCCGGGCAGGCGGCCGAGCTGGTCCGGTCGCTGCCAGACCCGGCCGCGCCGGTCCCAAGCCTCGACTGGACGGTCGCCCAGACGGCCACCCACCTGGTCGCGGCCGCCCGCGCCTTCCTCGGCTACGTGACCGGCCAGGTCATCCCGGACGCGACCATCGACCTCGGCGAGCGCAACCTCGACCGGATCGCCCAGGTCGGCGAGCGGGAGCTCCCCGCCCTTGCCGACCTGCTGGTGGCCGACACGAGGCGGTACCTGGAGCAGACGGCCGACCTGCCGGCCGACCGCCCGGTTCCCTTCTATGGCGGGACCACCTTGGCGCTTTCGTCCCTGCACGGGATCCTGCTCGGCGAGTACCTGGTCCACGGGCTCGACCTGGCCCGCTCGGCCGGGCGGCCGTGGCCGATCGACCCCGCCCAGGCCCGGCTGGTGATCGCCGCCGCCACCGCGCTGCTGCCCCGCTACCTCGACCCCGTCGCCGCTCGCGGTGTCACCGCCGGCTACCAGGTTCGCGGCCCCCGGTTCGTGCTGCGGGTCGCCGACGGGGAGGCCACCGTCGAGCCGGGCGCGGCCGGGCCGGTGGACTGCCACATCTCGGCCGACCCGGTGGCCTTCCTGGAGGTGGCCTACGGCCGACGCTCGCAGTGGCGGCCGGTGCTTCGCGGTCAGATGACCGCGTGGGGCCGCCGGCCGTGGCGGGCGTTCGGCTTCAAGCGGCTGCTGCTGAACCCGTAGGCGGCGCTCAGCGGCCCGCGGCGAGCAGCTCGGCGGCGGCCCGCTCGCCGCTGCGCAGGGCGCCCTCCATCAGGCCCGCCCAGGGGCCGGCGCTGTGCTCGCCGGCGAAGTGCAGGGGGCCGACCGGTCGGACGAGCAGCTCGCCGTCGCCCGCTCGGGCGTCCGCGGCGCGGGTCGAGTAGGCGGCGCCGACCCACGGGTCGTCGTCCCAGGTCGACAGCAGCGTGGCGGACTCGTCGAGGTCGAGGTCGAGGTCGGGCCGCAGCGTCCGCACCCGGGCGAGCCATTCGGCCGGGCCGCCGGCGACCCCCAGCCGGGCCAGCGCCGGGGCCGAGCCGGCGAACGCGCTCACCACCGGCTGCACCGTCCCGTCGGCGCCGCGGGCCGTCCAGGTCCAGAAGTGGTCGGGCACGCTGAGCACGGCGCTCGGCGGGGCCGGCCGGCGCAGCGGCACGAACAGCTTGGCGGCATGGCCGTAGACGACCCGGCCGAGCGCGGCGGTCTTCCACGGCGGCAGGGGCGGGTCGAAGCCGACCCTGCCGGTGACCGAGGCGGGCATCGCCAGCACGGCGGCGTCCGCCTCCAGCGCACCGTCGGCGGTGGCGACCCGCACGCCCGCCGGCGACCACGCGACCGCCCGGACGGGCACGCCGAGGTGGACGGCGCCGCCGAGCCGCTCGGCCAGGCGCAGCGCCAGCCGCTGGTTGCCGCCGGCGACACGGAGGCTCTCGCGGGTGGAGAAGCTGGAGCCGGCGTGGTCGAGGGCGCCAGCGGCCAGCTGGTCGACCGGCTGGGCGGCCGACACCTGCAGCCGGGCCGCGATCGCCTCGCGGGCGCCCGGGTGCAGCGGCAGCCCGGCGAGCACCGCCGCCACCGACCGCCGGTCGGCGTCGGCGGGGCGTTCGGCCAGCAGCCGCTGGAGCCTGGCCAGCTCGGCACGGAGGGTCGCCCGGTCCACGCCGAGGCCGCCACGCGGCTCCCGGTCGCCGTAGGCCATCCCGGTCGGCGCCAAGGCCAGACCGAAGCGGCGTGCGGTGGCGGTCAGCGTCTGCTGGTCCTCCTCGACGAACTCGGCGCCGAGCTCCACCACCGCGCCGCCGGGCAGCCGCCGCGAACAGACCCGCCCGCCGACCCGGTCGCGCGCCTCCAGCACCACCGGCTCGACGCCGCCGTCTGCCAGGGCGGCCGCCGCGGCCAGCCCGGCGAACCCCGCCCCGACCACGCAGACCCGCAGCGCCACCCCGGCTGCCCGGCCCCGGCCTAGCCTTCGGCCAGCGCCCTGACCAACGCGGCGCCGTAGGGTGGCAGGTCCGGGGGCCGCCGGGCGGTGACCAGGTTGCCGTCGACCACCACCGGCTCGTCCACGTAGTTGGCCCCGGCGTTCATCACGTCGTCCTTGATCCCCGGGGTGCAGGTCATCGTGCGGCCCTTGAGGATGCCCGCCGAGGCCGGCACCCAGCCGCCGTGGCAGATCACCCCGAGGAGCTTGCCGTCGCGGTCGGCGTCGCGCACCAGCTGCAGCACCTTCTCGGAGCGGCGCAGCTTGTCGGGGGCCCAGCCGCCGACCACCAGGATGGCGTCGAAGTCCGCCATGTCCAGCTGGTCGACGTGGGCGTCCGGGATGGCCGGCAGCCCGTACTTGCCGGTGTAGCCCGGCGCACCCAGCCCGGCGATCACCACCTCGGCGCCCTCCTCGCGCAGCCGGATCACCGGGTACCACAGCTCCAGGTCCTCGAAGTCGTCCTCGACCAGAGCGATCACCCGCTTGCCGTCCAGTCGCATCGCGCTGCCTCCTCCGTCGCGCCGCCGCTGTGGGCATGTGCCCAGGGTAGTAGTGTTGCGTCATGGCAGACGAAGAAGAACGGATCGCGCTGTTCATCGACCACGAGAACCTCGCGATCGGCGCCCGCGAGATCGGCCGCGGCTTCGACGTCGGGCCGATCATGGACGCGCTCGCCGAGCGTGGCCGGGTGGTCGCCAGGCGCGCCTACGCCGACTGGACGCTGTTCGCCGGCGACCGTCGCACCCTGGTCGAGCACAACTGCGAGCTGATCGACATCCCCCAGCGGACCGGCACGGTGCGCAAGAACGCCGCCGACATCAAGCTGGCCGTCGACGCGATGGAGCTGGCCTACGAGCGGGCGTTCGTCTCCACCTTCGTGATCGCCTCCGGCGACTCCGACTTCACCCCGCTGGTGGCCGCGCTGCGCGCCCTCAACCGGCGGGTCATCGGCATCGGCGTGAAGGGTTCCACCTCGGCCCTGCTGCCCCCCGCCTGCGACGAGTTCCTGTTCTACGACCGCCTGCCGGGGGTCGGCGACCAGGTGGTCAGAGCGTCCAAGCGGCCGGAGAGCGGCAACGGGCCGCCCCGCCGGGTCGAACGGGCGGGCAAGGACGACGGCGACAAGCGCGACGGCGACGACGGCGACCGGCCAGCCGGCGCCCAGGACCTGCACGAGCTGCAGCGGGTGCTGACCCAGACCCTCGCCGGGCTGAAGCAGAGCGGCGTGGAGCCGGTGCTCGCCTCCTCCCTCAAGCGGGCCCTGCTGCGCAAGGACCCGACCTTCGCCGAGGCCGACTACGGCTTCCGCGCCTTCGGCGAGCTGCTCCGCCAGGCCGAGCGCAACGGCATGCTCTCGCTGTCGGAGGGGCAGGCGCGCGGCGACCCCGCGGTCGACTTCCCCGAGGCCGGCCAGGCGGCAAGGGCGTTCGAGGTGCTCCGCCAGACGGTCCGGGAGCTGCAGGGCGACGACGACGAGGTGCCCCTTTCGGGGCTGAAGGACCAGATCCGCAAACGCGTCCCCGGCTGGTCGGAGAAGGACTTCGGCTACTCGGGGTTCCTGCAGTTCGTCAAGGCGGCGGCGGCCAGCGGGGTGGTCGTCATGGAATGGGACGACGCCGAAGGCGACTACTTCCTGTTCGTGCCCGACTAGCAGCGCTGCGCGCTGACGCTCAGTCGAGCCGCCAGCAGCCCGGCTCGTGCGGTGCCGGGACCCGGCCGACGCTCTGCAGGAACGCCTCCACCACCTGCGGGCCGGCGAACTGGAAGGTCTGCCGGTAGACGCGCTGCTGCTGCTCGAGGTCGTCGGGTTGGGCGGCCACCCATTCGTCGAACGAGCCGTGCTCGTCGGCCAGCGTCAGCACGACCCTGGCGTTCTCGATGGTGGCCAGCACCTTGGCGCGGTTGCGGACGATCCCAGGGTCGCGCAGCACCCCGATCACGTCCTTGGCGGTGAAGGCGGCCACGATCTTCGGCTCGAAGTCGTGGAACGCCCGCCTGAAGCCGTCGCGTTTGGCCAGCACGGTCCGCCAGGACAGCCCCGCCTGGAACACCTCGAGGCTGAGCCGTTCGAACCAGCCGGCGTCCCCCACCGGCGGCTCCCCCCACTCGTTGTCATGGTAGGAGGCGAGGACCGGATCGGTTGCGGCCCAACGGCAGCGGGTCTTGCCATCAAGCGCAGGGAGCACCATGCACGACCTCCGTGGTGCGCGGCAGCGGTGAGGTGAGGTGAGGCTCATGCTCGCCGGAAACGATGGCAGAAGCGTAATACGCCGCGGGGCCGGGGAGGTAACCAGGAGTCCACAGGGGCCCCTTCGTTGACCGGGGGGCTACGCTTGAGCCCCCCCGGACCCCCTGTTGACCGGGGGGCGACGCTTGCGCCCCCGGACCCTCAGGGGCGGACCGCAGCGGCCCAGCCGACCGCCAGCACGACCATGCCGGCCAGCAGCAGCCGGTAGGCGAACCGGCGGCCCTCGGGGCCGCTGCCGCCGGCGGGCAGCGCCGCCAGCCCGAGGGCGGCGGCCAGCGCCACCCCGGCCAGGATCACCGGCCGGTCGCCGGCGTCCAGCCCCGAGACCAGGGCAAGCAGCAGGGCGGCGGCGTAGCTGGCGGCGGCCACGGCGGCGGCCCGGCCAACGCCCAGCCGGGTCGCCAGGCCCCGCACCCCGGTGGCCCGGTCCCGTTCCACGTCGGGCAGCGCGTCGGCCAGGTGGGTGGCGACCGCCAGCAGCGCCCCGATCGGCCAAGCCCACCAGAGCACCGCCGGGAAGCGGCCGGCCGCGCCGTACCCGAACAACGGCACGATCGGCAGGGCGACCGCGAACGGCAGCACGCTGGCGACGGTGCCCTTCAGCCACAGGTCGTAGGTCCAGGCGCAGGCCAGCCCGACCACCGCAAGCGCGAAGGTGGCCGGGCCGAGCGCCAGGCCGAAGCCGAGCGACGCCAGGCCGGCGGCGACCGCCAGGACCGCCGTGGCCCGCCGGGAGATCCAGCCGGCCTGGATCGGCTTGCCGCGGTCGGCGGCCGCGTCGGCCGGCGCATCCACGGCGTCGTTGAGGGCGCCGGCGGCGTACTGGTTGCAGGCCAGCAGCCCGGCCAGCAGCGCCAGACGGCCGGGCCGCAGCTCTCCGCGCCCGGCGACCAGGCCGAACGCCAGGCCGACGGCGATCACGGTGAAGCCGGGGGCCGCATGCAGCAGGGCCAGGTGGGTGGCCGGATGCCAGGGGCCGTGGGCGGCTAGTCGGGCTGGTCGGGCCCCAGGACGATCTTCAGCCGGGGCCGGCTGGAGCGGGTCAGCTCCGGGTCCCAGCCCTCCGGTACGGCCTGCTCCTGCCGCCCCTCGCCCCCGCAGCTGCAGGTCCACGCCGCCGGCCGCACGGCGCCGCAGCGCTCGCAGGTCCAGGTGCCTTCCGCGTCGGTCGTCTCGGCCACGCCGCCCTCCCGGCTTCTCCATCGTCGGCCGCTCCCCAGGATAGGCGCTGCCACCGGCCCGTGCTGCGGTTGGATTCCATCTCGGTCTCCGGTCGGTCACCGGGACCGTACCCGAAGGCGGGTGCGGGTAGCATCCCGACCAGAGACCCCGACCGCCAACGGGCGCAGCGTGACCTGGGAGCCGACCGTGGAACCGACCGACCTGCTGTACCGCCTCTACGAGCGCCGCCTGGCTGCCGACCTGCGCCGCGGCGGCGGCCTGCCACGACACGTGGGCGTGATCCTGGACGGCAACCGGCGCTGGGCCAGGGAGCTCGGGATGGGGTCGGCCGAGGGGCACCGCAGGGGCGCCGCGCAGATCGACCACCTGCTGGCCTGGTCCAGGGAGCTGGGCATCCCGGTGGTGACCCTGTGGTTGCTGTCCACCGAGAACCTGCTGGAACGCGATCCGGCCGAGCTCGCCGAGCTGCTGGAGATCATCGAGGCCAAGGTCGTCCAGCTCGCCAGGGACGCCGCCCCCGACGGCTACCGGATCGTGCCGGTCGGCCAGCTGGAGGCCCTGCCGGAGCGGACCCGCTCGACGCTGCTGGCCGCCGAGGCGGCCTCCCGCGCCCACACCGGCGGCACGCTGCACGTGGCGGTCGGCTACGGCGGCCGCGAGGAGATCGCCGACGCGGTGCGCCGCCTGCTGGCCGAGTACGCCGACAAGGGCCTGGAGCTGGGCGAGGCCGCCGGCATGGTGGCGCCCGACGAGATCGCCAGGCACCTGTACACCGCCGGGGTGCCCGACCCCGACCTGGTCATCCGCACCTCCGGGGAGGTGCGGCTGTCCGGGTTCCTGCTGTGGCAGTCGGCGCACGCCGAGTACTACTTCGCCGACACCTACTGGCCCGACTTCCGTAAGGTGGACTTCCTGCGCGCGCTGCGGTCGTATGCGCAGCGGCAGCGCCGCTACGGGAGGTGAACGGTTGGCACGCAAGGACCGGGAACGGGCCCGCAAGCGGCACGCGGTCGAACGGGCCCGCCGGGAGGCGGGGGTCGAGCCGGCCCCGAAGGAGCAGCGTCCGGCGCCGGAGCGGCAGGCCAGCCGGCGGCCGGCCGGCCGCCAGCAGGCGACCCTGCGCAAGGCGCAGGTCGGCGACGTCGACCGGAAAGGCCGTGTCTACACCCGGCCGATGCTGCTGCATCCGCGGATCGCGCTCTACGTCTACTTCGCGGTGCTGGCCGTCGGCCTGCTCAGCCTGCTGCGGCGCGACGCGAGGCTGCAGGCGCTCGGCTACGGCGCCTTCGCGGTCGGGATGCTGGTGATCGCCGACTCCAAGACGACCTGGCAGCGGGCGGCGCCGTTCATCGTGTTCGCGGTGGCGCTGGCGGCCGGCGCCGTGGCGATCGCCGTCGGCCTTGGCTGAGCCGGCGTCGTTCGCCCGCCGCCACGCCCGCACCCGCGGGTTCACGCTGGGCCGGCCGCGCGGCTTCGCGGTCGGCGGCGACGGCGCCAGGGTCGCGTTCCTGCGCTCGGCGGCCGGCGACGACCCGGTCAACCGGCTGTGGGTGCTGGACCTGGGCAGCGCCGCGGAGCGGCTGGTCGCCGACCCGGCGGCGCTGCTCGGGGACGTGGCCGAGGAGCTGCCGGCGGCCGAGCGTGCCAGGCGGGAGCGGGCCCGCGAGCGGGCCGGCGGGATCGTCGCCTTCGGCCCCGACCGCGACCTCACCGTGGCCGCCTTCGCCCTCGCCGGAAGGCTGTTCGTCGCCGACCTGGCGGCAGGCGGCGGGTCGGGTAGCCCCCCGGTCGGCGGGGCCTGGGAGCTGGAGGCGGCCGGTCCGGTGCTCGACCCGCGGGTGGACCCGACCGGACGGCGGGTCGCCTGGGTCGCCGGCCGCGCCCTGCACGTCGCCGCCCTGGACGGCGCCGTCGCTGGGCAACTGGTCGGCGAGGACGATCCGGAGGTGAGCTGGGGGCTTGCCGAGTTCATCGCCGCCGAGGAGATGGGCAGGACCAGGGGCTACTGGTGGGCGCCGGACGGCGAGCGGCTGGCGGTGGCAAGGGTCGACACCCGCGCGGTGCCGCGCTTCCACCTGGCCGACCCGGCCAACCCGGCGATCGAGCCGGTACGGCTGCCCTACCCGGCCGCCGGGCAGGCCAACGCCGAGGTGCGCCTGGCCGTGGTCGACCTCGACGGCCGCCGGGTGGAGGTCGGCTGGGACCGGGAGGCGTTCCCCTACCTGGCCGCGGTGGTGTGGGAGCCAGGCGGCCCGCTGGCGCTGCTGGTGCAGGCGCGCGACCAGACCACGATCCGGGTGCTGCGCGCCGACCCCGACAGCGGCGCGACCACCGAGCTGGCCGCCCAGCACGACCCGGCCTGGCTCGAGCTCGTCCCGGGGACGCCCGCCTGGCTGGACGGCCGCCTGGTGATGACCGCCGACGACCCCGCCTGCGACACGCGCCGGCTGACCGTGGGCGGCGAGCCGGTCACCCCGCCGGGGTTGCAGGTCGGCGAGGTGGCCGCCGTCGCCGGCGGTGCGGTGCTGGTCGCCGGCTCCGAGGAGCCGACCGAGGTGCACCTGTGGCGGGTGGTGCCGGGCGCGCCGCCGGAGCGGCTGACCGCCGAGCCGGGCCAGCACAGCGCCACCGCCGCCGGGGACGTGCTGGTGGTGACCAGCGCCGGCCTCGAGCGGGAGGGGACGGTCACCGCGGTGCGCCGGGGCGGGCGGCAGGTCGCGGCGATCGGCTCGCTCGCCGAGGCGGCCGGGCAGCGCCAGCGGGTGCGCCTGCTGCGGGCCGGCCCGCGGCGGCTGCGCGCCGCCCTGCTGCTGCCGGCGCCGCCGTTCCAGGCGCCCCTGCCGGTGCTGCTGGATCCCTACGGCGGGCCGCACCACCGGCAGGTGCTGGCCGCCGCCGACCGCTTCCTGGTCTCCCAGTGGTTCGCCGACCAGGGCTTCGCGGTGCTGGTGGTCGACGGCCGCGGCACCCCCGGCCGCGGCCCCGCCTGGGAGCGGGCCGTCCACCTGGACCTGGCCGGTCCGGTGCTCGACGACCAGGTGGAGGCGCTGCAGGCGGTGGCCGCCGAGCATCCGGAGCTGGACCTCGGCCGGGTCGCCATCCGCGGCTGGTCGTTCGGCGGCTACCTGGCGGCGCTGGCCGTGCTGCGCCGCCCCGAGGTGTTCCACGCCGCCGTCGCCGGCGCACCGGTCACCGACTGGCGGCTGTACGACACCCACTACACCGAGCGCTACCTCGGCCATCCCGACCGCGACCCGGAGCCCTACCGGCGCAGCTCGCTGCTGGCCGACGCCGCCGCGCTGCGGCGGCCGCTGCTGCTGGTCCACGGCCTGGCCGACGACAACGTGGTCGCCGCCCACAGCCTGCGGCTGTCCAGCCTGCTGCTGGCGGCCGGCCGGCCCCACAGCGTGCTGCCGCTGTCGGGGATCACCCACATGGCGGTGCGCGAGGCGGTGGCCGAGAACCTGCTGCACCTGCAGCTGGAGTT
>DASYRU010000258.1:0-5401 GCA_036004165.1 Actinomycetota bacterium | reverse complement strand
CGAGATGGCCATGCCGGGCGACAACACCGAGATGACGGTCAAGCTGATCCAGCCGATCGCCATGACCGAAGGGCTCCGGTTCGCCATCCGCGAGGGTGGCCGCACCGTCGGCGCCGGCCGCGTCATCAAAATCCTCAAATAAGGCATGGCGACGAAGCGATGAACCAGAAGATCCGCATCCGCCTGAAGGCGTACGACCACGAGATCATCGACCAGTCGGCGCGCAAGATCGTCGACACGGTGACCCGTACCGGCGCACGCACCGCCGGACCGGTGCCCCTGCCGACCGAGAAGTCGGTCTACTGCGTGATCCGCAGCCCGCACAAGGACAAGGACTCGCGCGAGCACTTCGAGATGCGCACGCACAAGCGGCTCATCGACATCCTCGACCCGACCCCCAAGACCGTTGACAGCCTGATGCGCCTGGACCTGCCGGCCGGCGTGGACATCGAGATCAAGCTATGAGCAGGACCGCGAGCTTCAAGGGCCTCCTCGGCGCCAAGCTGGGGATGACCCAGATCTTCGACGAGAACGCCCGGGTGGTGCCGGTGACGGTCATCCAGGCCGGGCCGTGCATGGTCGCCCAGGTGAAGTCGCCCGAGCGGGACGGCTACGCCGCCGTCCAGCTCGCCTTCGGCGACGTCAAGGCCAAGCGGGTCGGCAAGCCGCGGGCCGGGCACTTCGCCAAGGCCGGCGTCGAGCCGCGCCGGCACCTGGTGGAGCTGCGCACCGCCGACGCCGGCGAGTACACCCTCGGCCAGGAGCTCAAGGCCGACGTGTTCGCCACCGGGGAGCGGCTCGACGTGGTCGGCGTCTCCAAGGGCAAGGGCATGGCCGGGGTGATGAAGCGCCACGGCTTCGCCGGCCTCGGAGCCTCCCACGGCACCGAGCGCAAGCACCGCTCGCCCGGCTCGGTGGGCGCCTGCGCCACCCCCGCCCGCATCTTCAAGGGCATGCGGATGGCCGGGCACATGGGCCACCAGCGCGTCACCGTACTCAACCTCGAGGTGGTCAAGGTCGACCCCGACCGCAACCTGCTGCTGATCAAGGGCGCGGTGCCCGGCCCCAAGCGCGGCCTGGTGATGCTGCGCTCGTCGGTCAAGGAGGTGCGCGGCTGATGGCCAAGGTCGACGTGCTCAACGCCAAGGGCAAGAAGGCCGGCTCCGTCGACCTGCCCGACGAGGTCTTCGGCGTGCAGGTCAACGTCCCGGTCATGCACCGGGTGGTGCGGGCCCAGCTCGCCGCCACCAGGGCCGGGACCCACTCGACCAAGACCCGCTCCGAGGTGCGCGGCGGCGGCGCCAAGCCCTGGCGCCAGAAGGGCACCGGCCGGGCCCGCCAGGGCTCCAGACGGGCGCCCCAGTGGACCGGCGGCGGCGTGGTCTTCGGGCCCAGACCGCGCGACCACGCCCTGCGGGTGAACAAGAAGGAGAAGGTCCTGGCGCTGCGCTCGGCCCTCACCGACCGGCAGGCGGGCGGCAACCTGTTCGTCCTCGACGGCCTCGACTTCGACCTCCCCAAGACGGCCAGGGCGGTCGAGCTGCTGGAGACCCTCGGCCTCGGCGGGCGGAAGCTGCTGTTCGTGGTCGACGGCCTCGAGGAGGCGGCGATCAAGAGCTTCCGCAACCTGCCGAGCGTCCACCTGATCACCTTCGACCAGCTCAACACCTACGACGTGCTGGCCAGCGACGCGGTCGCGTTCACCCGCGACTCGCTCGACGCCTTCCTCGGCCGCTCGACCAGTGTCGCCCCGGCCGAGGAGGAGCTGGTGCTGGAGGACGGTGAGGGATCGTGAAGAACCCGCGCGACGTGATCCTGAAGCCGGTGGTGAGCGAGAAGTCCTACGCGCTGCTCGACGCCAACACCTACACCTTCATCGTCCATCCCGACGCCAACAAGACGGAGATCAAGGAGGCCGTGCAGGCCATCTTCTCCGTGCGCGTCGCCAACGTGAACACGCTGCACCGCAAGGGCAAGCGCAAGCGGACCAGGCGGATCCTGGGTGTCCGCAAGGCCACCAAGCGCGCCCTGGTCACCCTGCATCCGGACGACAAGATCGAGATCTTCGAGGCCAAGTAGCCATGGGCATCCGCAAGCACAAGCCAACCACGCCGGGGCGGCGAGGCAGCTCGGTGGCCGACTTCGTCGAGGTCACCAAGTCCTCCCCGGAGAAGGCGCTGCTCGCCCCCAGCCCGCACAAGGGCGGCCGCAACGTCTACGGGCGCATCACCACCCGCCATCAGGGCGGAGGCCACAAGCAGCGCTACCGCCTGATCGACTTCCGCCGGACCAAGGATGGCGTGCCCGCCAGGGTCGCCGCCATCGAGTACGACCCCAACCGCACCGCCCGCATCGCCCTGCTCCACTACGCCGACGGCGACAAGCGCTACATCCTCGCGCCCACCCGCCTGAAGGTCGGCGACACGGTGGAGTCGGGCGAGGGGGCCGACATCAAGCCGGGCAACGCGCTGCCGCTCAAGAACATCCCGGTCGGCACCATCGTCCACAACGTGGAGCTGCGCCCCGGTGGCGGCGCCAAGCTGGCCCGCTCCGCCGGGTCCGGGATCCAGCTGCTGGCAAAGGAAGGCTCGCTGGCCGCTCTGCGGATGCCGTCCGGCGAGATCCGCCAGGTGCAGGCGACCTGCCGCGCCACCGTCGGCGAGGTCGGCAACGCCGAGCAGGAGCTGATCAGCTGGGGCAAGGCGGGCCGCATGCGCTGGAAGGGCAAGCGGCCGAGCACCCGCGGGGTGGCGATGAACCCGGTCGACCACCCGCTCGGGGGCGGCGAGGGCAAGAGCTCGGGTGGCCGCCACCCGACCAGCCCGTGGGGCAAACCGGAGGGCCGTACCCGCCGGCGCAAGTCCTCCGACCAGATGATCATCCGCCGCCGCCGCAAGGGGAGGGGCCGGTAGTGCCGCTGCCACGACGAACTGGCACCCCGGCGCCCCTGGGAGGGTTCGGGGGGGCGCTTTCTGCCCCCCCGATCATCAAGGGATCGCGGCCGGCAGGAAGGCGAGGTAACTGAAGAATGGCACGGTCACTGAAGAAGGGTCCCTTCGTGGACGACCACCTGCTCAAGAAGATCGACGAGCTGAACCGCAAGCGGGACAAGCGGGTCATCCGCACCTGGTCGCGGCGCTCCACGATCATCCCCGACATGGTGGGGCACACGATCGCGGTCCACGACGGGCGCAAGCACGTGCCCGTGTACATCTCGGAGTCGATGGTCGGCCACAAGCTCGGTGAGTTCGCGCCGACCAGGACCTTCCGCGTCCACCGCTCCTCGGAGCGGGCAACAGGAGTGAGGTAACCCGACATGGAAGTGAAGGCGCAGGCCCGGTTCGTCCGGGTGACGCCGTTCAAGGCGCGCCGGATCGTGGACCTCATCCGCGGCCTGCACGTCGAGGAGGCGCGACGGGTCCTGCGGTTCACCCCGCGGGCGGCCGCCCTCCCGGTCCGCAAGGTGCTCGACTCGGCCGTCGCCAACGCCGAGCACAACCACCAGCTGCCGGCCGACACCCTCTTCGTCGCCAGGGCGTTCGTGGACGAGGGGCCGACGCTGAAGCGGTTCCGTCCCCGTGCGCTCGGCCGGGCCTACCGGGTGAACAAGCGGACCAGCCACATCACGGTCGTCGTCGATTCCAGGGAGGCCTCGTAGTGGGACAGAAGGTCAACCCGTACGGCTTCCGGCTGGGGATCACCACCGACTGGAAGTCGCGCTGGTTCAGCGAGCGGGACTACAAGCGCTACCTGCACGAGGACATCCAGATCCGCGCCTACCTGAAGCGCAACCTGAGCCACGCCGGCATCTCCCGGGTGGAGATCGAGCGCACCCGCGACCGGGTCCGGGTCGACATCCACACCGCCCGGCCCGGTGTGGTGATCGGCCGGCGCGGCGCCGAGGCCGACCGCATCCGCGCCGACCTGGACAAGATGACCGGCAAGCAGGTCACCTTGAACATCCTGGAGGTCAAGGGCGCCGAGACCGACGCCCAGCTGGTCGCCCAGGGGGTCGCCGAGCAGCTGGCCAGCCGGGTGTCGTTCCGGCGGGCGATGCGCCGGGCGATCAACTCCGCCATGAAGGGCGGTGCCAAGGGGATCCGGGTGCAGTGCTCCGGCCGCCTCGGCGGCGCCGAGATGGCCCGAACCGAGTTCTACCGGGAGGGCAGGGTGCCGCTGCACACCCTGCGGGCCGACATCGACTACGGCCTGGCGGAGGGCCGCACCACCTTCGGCATGATCGGCGTCAAGGTCTGGATCTACCGCGGCGACGTGCTGCCCTCGCGCGAGGAGCAGGAGGCCGACCGGGCACGCGCCAGGGCAAGGGCGGCGGCGGGCGGCCCGGAAGAGCGCCGTTCCGGCCGCGGCCGCGCCGGCGAAGGCGGCCGCAGCGGCGGCGAAGGCGGCCGCAGCGGCGGTCGTGGCGCCAAGGCCGCCAAGGAGGCTCCCGCCGAGCAGGCCGCGGCCGCGCCGGCGGAGCAGGCGGCCGACGCCAAGGCGGCCGACGCCAAGGCCGCCGATGCCGCTCCCGAGCCGGCGCCAGCACAGGCCCCAGCGCAGGACAAGGAGTGACCGGCCGATGCTGACCCCCAAGCGTGTCAAGCACCGCAAGCAACACCGCGGCAACCTGCGCGGCGTGGCGACCGGCGGCACCACGGTGGCGTTCGGCGACTACGGCCTGCAGGCCCTCGAGCCCGCAAGGGTGAGCAACCGGCAGATCGAGGCCGCCCGCATCGCCATGACCCGCTACATCCGCCGCGGCGGCAAGGTGTGGACCAACATCTTCCCCGACAAGCCGGTGACCAAGAAGCCGGCCGAGACCCGCATGGGCTCCGGCAAGGGCTCGCCCGAGTGGTGGGTCGCGCCGGTCAAGCCGGGCCGGGTGATGTTCGAGCTGTCCGGTGTCCCAGAGGCGACCGCCCAGGAGGCCATGCGCCTGGCCGCCCACAAGCTGCCGATGAAGTGCAAGTTCGTGAAGCGCGTGGACGCGGAGTGATGACCATGAAGGCACGAGAGCTGGCCGACCTGGACGCGGACGAGCTGGCCGCCAAGCTGGCCGAGGCCAAGGAGGAGCTGTTCAACCTGCGGTTCCAGAACGTGACCGGCCAGCTCGACAACCCGCACCGGCTGCGCGAGGTCCGCAAGGACATCGCCCGGGTGCTGACCGTCATGCGCCAGCGCGAGCTGGCGGAGGAGAGGGAATAGCCGATGGCCGACCAGAGCACGACGGCCGCGACCCGCCAGCGGGGCAACCGCAAGGTCCGGGTCGGGGTCGTGGTCTCCGACAAGATGGACAAGACCGTGGTGGTCCAGGTCGAGGACATCCGCCAGCACCGCCTGTACGGCAAGACGATCCGGCGGACGACCCGGCTCAAGGCCCACGACGAGCAGAACGCGGCCG
>DASYRU010000257.1:0-1876 GCA_036004165.1 Actinomycetota bacterium | reverse complement strand
TGCCCGTCGCGCACGGCCAGCCGCTCCACGCGGGCGGCGGCCGGCGCCTTCAGGTCGGCCTGCCCCGCCGCCTGCACCGAGCCCGGCGCGCTGACCCGCTCCACCACCTCGGCCGGGCGGACCGCCTCGGCGGCGAAGCGGTCGTCGGGGCCGGAGCGGCAGGCGCCGAGCGCCAGCGCAGCGGCCAGCGTGAGGGCGACGGCGGCAGCCCCGGACGACCCGTGCCGCATTGCCACCCACTCCTCAGCCGACGACCACCGGACGCCAGCATAGACACCACCAGGTGGTTCTGCGTGTCCGTGGCTAGCAGCTAGCGCCGGGGACGGCTGGCGGCGGCGACCACGCCTCGGTCCAAGGGCGGCAGGTCGTGCTTCGCCCGCAACCGCGCGTGCGTCTCCGGCCCGGCGTTCCAGGTCGGGAGGGCGCGGCTGAGGTTCCGGGGCCCGCTCACCTGGACACCGCCGGAGCGCAGCGCCGCGGCCCATTCGACCAGCCCCATATGCCAGTGCGCGAACGTCAGCGGGTCCTCGATCCGCACCACCAGGTCGTCTCCGAAGCCCGGGTCGAAGCGGCAGATCTCGACCTGGCGCCGCTCGATCAGCTGCCAGAGCTTCACCCGCCGGCCGCCACGGACGAACTCGAACCGGACCACCACCCGCTGCTCCGGGAGCAGGTCGCGCCGAAGGAAGGACTGGCACCACGACCACAGGACGACGTCGGGGTCGGCGTGCTCGGAGGTGAGCTGCGTCCACCGTTCGGCCCAGCCCGCGATCGCGTCGAGCACCCCTGACAGGTCCCGCCCGGCCGGTGTCGGCTCGTACAGCGACCCGTGCCCGTCGGGCTTCGGGCGGATCTGGATCACGCCGGCGCGTTCCAGCTCGTGCAGCCGCCTGGTCAGCAGCGCTCTCGACAGGCCGGGGGCGCCCGCCGCGATCTGGTTGAAGGTGTGGCAGCCCAGCAGCACGTTGCGCAGGATGATCGGCGTCCAGCGCTCGGCGAGGATCTCCGACCCGCGGGCGATCGGGCAGAACTGGCCGTAGTTGCGCATGGAGGTAGTGTCCCTGGTCACCGGCGTCGAGGCCAGTACTATTCGTGAACCGCCAAGTTCAGAAGTTGTCCTAGGCGTGCGCAGCGGCCGCCGACGACGATGACCCCGAGCGGCAGTCCCTCCGAGGAGGATCGGCATGAGCGGGCAGCGGACAGTGGAGGGCGGCGAGCTCCGGCAGCGGCTGCTGGCCGGGGCGCCCGTCACGGAGCGGCGGCTGGACCTGGCGGGTGTGTCCACCGCCGTGCTGGAGCGCGGCGACGGCCCGCCGGTGGTGCTGCTCCACGGCCAGGGCGGTTGGGCGGGGATGTGGCTGCCGGTCGTCCCTGAGCTGTCGAGCAGCCACCGCGTGGTCGCACCCGACCTGCCCGGCCTCGGCGCCTCGCAGGTGCCCGACGGGCCACCCGATGCGGTTGGCGTGCTCCGCTGGCTCGACGAGCTGATCGAGCGCACCTGCCAGGCGCCGCCGGCGCTGGTGGGCGCCTCGCTGGGCGGCTCCATCGCCGCCCGCTTCGCGATCGCCCGGCCGCAGCGGGTGTCCCGGCTGGTGCTGGTGGACTCGGGCAGCCTGGGCCGCTTCCGGCCCGCGCCGGGAGTCGTGCTCGCCATGATTCGCTTCATCGCCCGGCCGAACGAGCGCACCCACCAGGGGTTCCTGCGGCAGGTGGCGGTGGACCCGGCGCGCGTGCGGGCGCTGCTGGGCGAGCGCTGGCCGGCGTCCCAGGCCTACCTCCTGGAGCTCGCCCGCACGCCGAGCGTGCGGGCCGCCAACCGCCGGCTGCTGCGGGAGCTTGGGACCAGGACGATCCCGCCGGAGGAGCTCGCGCGGCT
>DASYRU010000256.1:0-3288 GCA_036004165.1 Actinomycetota bacterium | reverse complement strand
GGTCGGCGGCGGCCGCGTGCAGGGTGGCGGCGATGCGGTCGCGGGTCGCGTCGGTGGCCGGGTGGCCGGCCGCGGTGAGCACCTCGACCGCGGCCTCGACCAGGCCGGCCACCGCCTGCCGTTCCGCCCGGGTCGCCACCCGCAGCTCGGTCGCTCCGGACCCGGAGACGGCGGCCTCGTGGGCGGCGCGCAGGCGCTCCCCGGCCTCCAGCAGCCGCGCCAGGTCGGCGCGGCGCTCGCGGGCGAGCTGGTTGATCGCCCAGGCCGAGAGGGACGGCCGCCGCAGGGCCTTGACCCTGGCGGCCGCCTCGGCGTCGCCCTCCCGCTTCAACCGGCGCGCGGCCTCGTCCCTGGCGGCCACGAACACCGCAGGGGCGAGCCCGAACAGCCGCTCGACGTCCTGTTCCTCGGTCAGCCCGCTCACTCCTTTCCTCCACCTGCAAGCTTGCCGGCTGCCGGCCGCGGAGGGTAGAATCACATTGCTGTAATTCTCCCCGACGGCCGGCTGGAGGGGTCTGGGGAACCGAAACGGTTCCCTCAGATGATCGGCCCCGCGCCGGCGGGGATGAGCTGGGCCCCGGGCCGCGAGGGGAAGCGTGGTCCGGGGCCCTGGCCATTCCCGGGCCGGAGGGGTTCCCCGGTCGGTCGGTGGTAGGGTCCGGGGCGTGGACGCGCCCGAGCTGCCGGTCCGCCGGCTCCACCCCGACCTGCCCCTACCCGCCTACGCCCACCCTGGCGACGCCGGCGCCGACCTGTGCGCCGCCGAGGAGGTCGTGCTGCCCCCGGGCGGCCGCGCGGTCGTCGGGACCGGGCTGGCGGTGGCCGTGCCGGACGGCTACGCCGCCTTCGTGCATCCCCGCTCCGGCCTGGCCGCCCGGCACGGCGTGACGCTGGTCAACGCGCCAGGCACGATCGACGCCGGCTACCGTGGCGAAGTGCGCGTGGTGCTGCTCAACACCGACCCGGTCGAGCCGTTCACGATCCACCGCGGCGACCGCATCGCCCAGCTGGTGGTCGCGCCGGTGGCGCGCGCCCGCTTCCTCGACGTCGGGGAGCTGCCCACCACCCCGCGTGGCGACGGCGGCTTCGGCTCGACCGGCCGCTAAGCTGGAGGGCGGCCGGGTATACCAGCCAGCGGAGGGATGCAGCCAGCGATGGACCCAGACAGCCAGGGACGGTGGGGTGAGCGGCTGGCCGCCGAGGGCGCGGCCTCGCGCGGCGACCAGCCGTCGGTGCGGCGACTGCTGGGCGACGCCGTCACGGTGGTCCGCGGCCGGCTGGGCGAGGTGGCAAGCAGCGGCATCCGGCCCCTGCTCGACGAGGCCGCCGCCCAGGTCCGCCCGGCTACCCTCGAGGAGCTGCGGCGCCGCTATCCCGGCCTGACCGACGACCAGGTCGCGAAGCGGCTGATCGACCGGGCCGCCCGCACCGCGGCGGCCACCGCCATGCTGGTCGGCGGCGTGCTCGCCGCCCAGGAGGCGATGGCCGTCGCGTCGGCGGCCGCGCCGCCCGCCACCGGGGTCGCGGTCGGCAGCATCGGCGTCACCGCCCTGGCCGAGGTGCTGTCGCTGTTCCTGCTGGAGGCCAAGCTGCGCGCCGACCTCGGCGCGCTGGCCGGCCAGCAGTCGCTGAGCCCCCGCGAGCTGGTCGCCAACGTCCTCGGCGAGGTCCAGGCCGCCGGCGGCTGGAGCGCCGTGCGCGGCCGCTCGCTGCGCCGGGCGTTGCCCAACGCGGCCGCGCGCCGGATGGCGGCCCGCATCGCCGGGATGGTCCCGGCCCGCTTCGCCCGGGTGGTCGTGCCCCAGATCGTCGCCCCGCTGATCGGCTCGGCGGTCGTCGCCCGCCTGGCCTCCAGGCAGGTGCGGGTGCTCGGCGAGCAGCACTGGGGCCAGCTCCGCACGATGCCGGGGACCACGGTCCGCTGGGGCGACCCGTCGACCCCGAACGGCGCCCGCCCGGGCGGCGGCTGGGACCCGTCCGGCTGGACCTCCCCACCCGGACCCGGCGGCCCCCGCTCCCTGCCCCCACCGCCCAACTAGCCCCCGATCGACTAGCCCTCGCGGCGGAGGACCAGGACGGCGGCGTCGTCGTCCAGGTGACCGCCGGTGTGGCTGAGGACCTGCTTGAGGACGACCTCGGCGACCGCGGCGGCGCTGGCCGACATGGGCGGCACGGCCGCCTCCAGCCCTTCGGTGCCGAGCTCCTGCCCCTCCGGGTTGCGGGCCTCGACCACCCCGTCGGTGTAGAGCACCAGGCAGCGGCCGGCTGGCAGGGTGAAGTGGCCGGTCTGGTAGGTCGCCTCGGCGAACAGGCCCACCGGCAGCGAACCGGCGAAGCCGAGGGTCCGCGGCGTCGGGCCGGTCAGCAGCGGCGGGGGATGGCCGGCGCTGGCCCAGGCCGTCGCGCCCGTCGCCGGGTCGAGGACCAGCAGCAGCAGGGTGGCGTACTCGTCCTCCACGAACTCCTCGAGCACTTTGCGGTTGAACGCGGTCAGCGCGCGGCCAGGCGGCCGTCCCTCCTCGAGCAGGGTGCGCAGCTCGTAGCGGAGCCGGACGGTGTGCCTGGCGGCCTCCACCCCCTTGCCGCAGACGTCGCCGATGACCGCAACCACCCGGCCGCCCTCCAGCGGGAACAGGTCGTAGAAGTCGCCGCCGACCTGGGCGACCTCGCTGGCCGAGCGGTACAGGGCGCCCACGTCGAGGCCGGGCGTGGTCGGGAAGGAGGCGGGCAGCACCGCCGCCTGCAGCGAGGTGACCGCATCGCGGAGCACGCTGACCAGGCGGGCGCGTTCGATGGTCACGCTCAGGTAGCTGGTCAGGGTCTCGACGAAGGCCAGCTCCGGACGGGTGAAGCGGTGCCTGCGGCCGGTGTAGTTGGCGAACAGGACGCCGAGGGGCCGGCTGGCGCTGCCGAGCCGTGCGGCCAGGTAGGAGCGGATCCCGAAGCGCTCGATGTAGGGCTGCTCAGGCCCGCGGACCTGGTCGGCGCGGGTGTGCACGGCGAGCCGGCCGGTGCGCAGCACCTCGCTGACCTCTGGCCACTCGGCCAGGACGATGCGCATGCCGAGCACGACCTCGTCCAGCATCCCGACCTGGGCGCGCCCGACCAGCACGTCGCCGCGCTCGTCCAGCAGGAACAGGCCGGCGGTGTCGGCCCCCAGCAGCCTGGCGGTCTCCCCGGTGACCATCGACAGCAGGGCGTCCAGGTCCTCGACCGAGGCGATCGCCGCGGCCAGGTCGACCAGGCTGCGCAGCCGCGCCGAGGTGACCCTGGCCCGCGACAGGTCGC
>DASYRU010000255.1:0-2277 GCA_036004165.1 Actinomycetota bacterium | reverse complement strand
GGCCACGCCGGTGACCTGCGGCTCGCCCTTGGTGAGCGTGCCGGTCTTGTCGAACAGCACCGCGTCGACGGTGCGCATCCGCTCCAGCGCCAGCCGGTCGGTGACCAGGATTCCCGAGCGGGCCGACAGGGCGGTCGCGATCGCGATCACCAGCGGGATCGCCAGACCGAGGGCGTGCGGGCAGGCGATCACCAGCACGGTCACGGTCCGCTCGATCGCCTGGTCGGGCTCACCGAGGGCCAGCCAGACGGCGAAGGTGACCAGGCCGGCACCGCTGGCGAACCAGAACAGCAGCGCCGCGGCCCGGTCGGCCAGCGCCTGCGCGCGGGAGCGTGAGGCCTGGGCCTGCTCGACCAGCCGGCGGATGCCGGCAAGGGCGGTCTGCTCGCCGACCGCCTCGACCCGTGCCCGGATCGCCGAGTCGGTGGCCACCGTGCCTGCCACCACCCGGTCGCCGGGGCGCTTGGCCACCGGGCGCGACTCGCCGGTGATCATCGACTGATCGACGTCGGCCTGGCCGTCGATCACCACCCCGTCGGCGGGCACACGGCCGCCCGCGCGGACCAGCACGACGTCGCCGACCTCCAGTTCGGCGATGGCGACGGTCCGGGTGCCGCCGTCGCCGACCCGTTCGGCCTCGTCGGGCAGCAGCGCCGCCAGGGCGTCCAGGGCGCTTGACGCCTGGCCGAGCGCGCGCATCTCCAGCCAGTGGCCCAGCAGCATGATCACGATCAGCAGCGCCAGCTCCCACCAGAAGTCCAGGTCGAACAGGCCGAGCGCGGTGGCGGCGCTGGCCACGAAGGCGACCGTGATCGCCAGCGAGATCAGCAGCATCATCCCCGGCTGGCGCGCGCGCGCCTCCGAGAGCCCGCCCTGCAGGAACGGCCGGCCCCCGTACAGGAACACCAGGGTGCCGAGCACCGGCGCCACCCATGCCGAACCGGGGAACTGCGGCGGGGTGAAGCCCAGCCACTCCTGCACCATCTCGGAGTAGACGATCACCGGGACCGTCAGGGCCAGGCTCAGCCAGAACCGATCGCGGAACTGGGCGGCGTGGTCCCCGTGCCCGGCATGGCCGGCGTGGCCGGCGTGCTGGTCGTGCCCGTGCTGGTCGTGCCCGCCGCGCTGGGGCTCGGCGGTGGCATGACCGGTGTGCGGGTCATGGCTGGCCACGTTGGCTTCCTCCTCTGCGCGTCAGGCGCGCACCAGGCGCGCGATCGCATCGGTGGCTTCGGTGACGATGGCCTCGGCCCGCGGGCTGCCGGCGGCGGCGCCGTCCCGGACGCAGTGGCGCAGGTGGTCGTCGAGCAGGCTGACCGCCACGCCCTTGAGGGCCTTGTCCACCGCGCTGATCTGGGTCAGCACGTCGATGCAGTAGGCATCCCCGTCGACCATCCGCTGCAGGCCGCGCACCTGGCCCTCGATGCGACGCAGCCGAGCGAGCACCTCATCCTTGTTGCCGGCGTACCCGACCATCCGCCACTCCATTGAACGCTCGCGAGCAACCTACGATACCCCCGTATGGTATACCCGTAGCTGCTAGCGGGCGTCGGGGGCGTCGGGGGCGTCGGGGGCGTCGGGGGCGTCGGGGGCGTCGGGGAGCAGCACCCGGAACGAGGCGCCGCCGCCGGCGCGCTCCTCGACCCAGGCCCGCCCGCCGTGCAGGCCGACGAGCTGGGCCACCAGCGCCAGCCCGACGCCGGACCCGGGGGCGTGGTTGGCGACCTCCCGACCGCGCTGGAACGGCTGGAAGATCGCCTCGCGCTGCTCGGCCGGCACGCCGGGCCCCGCGTCGGCGACGGTCAGCAGCGCCCCACGGCGGTGCTGCTCGACCCGCACCCAGACCGGGGTGCCCGGCTGGGTGTGGCGGGCGGCGTTGGCCAGCAGGTTCTCCACCACCCGCTCGACCTTGGCCGGGTCGGCCGCGATCTGCACCGGCAGGAGCTCAACGTGCACCGGATGGGTGTCCAGCAGGTCCTGCCTCGCCTCCTTGACCACGGTGGCGACCAGCTCGGCGAGGTCGACGCGTTCGCGGTTGAGGTCGACCATGCCCCGTCCGAGCCGGTCGAGGTCGAGCAGGCCGGCGAGGATCCGGTCCAGCTTGCGGGCGTTGCCGATGAGGCGGTCGAGCAGGTCGCTGACGTCGCCGGCCTCCAGCAGCTGGCGGCTTCGCTGCAGGGTCAGCGCGATCCCCAGCACCGAGGCCAACGGCGTGCGCAGGTCGTGGGAGACGGCCTGCAGGAACGCGCTCTTGCGCTCGTCGAGGCTGCGCAGATG
>DASYRU010000254.1:0-2137 GCA_036004165.1 Actinomycetota bacterium | reverse complement strand
GTTCGAACGGACCGGCGTGGCGGCGTCCACCGGCCGGGACGGGCGCTTCACCCAGGTCGAGGACTCGCCCATCGTCGACGTCCGCTACCTGGACGTGCTGCCGCTCGCCGAGGGTGGCTACCGCATCTGGTACGAGGCCAGACTTCCCGACGAGAGCCACGAGCTGCGCACCGAGCGCATCCGGCCTTGAGGCCTGCCCTGGACGACCACGGAGGGCGAGGGTAGGGTGCCGCGCATGACCCACGTGCTCCTCAACCGGCTGACTGCAAAGCCGGGCCAGCGCGAGCGGGTGGTGGAGATCCTGCTCGAGTCGGGCAAGCTCTTCGACGACAATCCAGCCTGTCTGCTGTATCTCGTCAGCGAATCCACCGATGACGCCAACCTCGTGTGGGTGGTCGACCTGTGGACCAGCCAGGAGGCGCACGCCGAGGCGCTGAAGGCGCCCGAGCTGCGGCCGTTCGTGGAGCAGGCGATGCCGCTCCTGGAGGGCATGCCCGAGCAGATCGAGGTCCGGCCGGCAGGTGGCAAGGGTCTGCCGGGCTGACCTCCGGGCAGGACCGCTACATGACCGGGAAGACCTCGTAGACCTCGACGCTGCCACCGCTGGAGAGGACCGGGCAGCCCTTGGCCATCTCGGCCGCTGCGCCAACGCTCTCGGCCTGGAGGATCGTGTAGCCGGTCAGGCCCGAGGGCGCATTGTCACTGACCGTCCCGTCGGTCGCCACCGACTTGGACGGCCCGAACGGGTTGCCGCCATCCACGACCGCCTGACCAAGCTCCGCGTACCAGTTGCCCCAGGCCGCCATCACCGCCTGCTGTTCGGCCTCGGTCTCCGCCATGCCACCGCCCTTGTACACCAGGACGTAGTTGGCCACGGTGTTCCCCCCTCCCGACGGACAATGCATCTGGTCGACAAGCGGGAGGAGCCTACCAGGCCCGAAGGCCGCAAGGGCTCGGCTCGACAGCCTCGTCCCCGTGATGCGAACATGTGTTCGATGAGCCGGGCGACCATCCTGCACGCCGACCTCGACGCGTTCTACGCCGCGGTCGAGCAGCGGGACGACCCCAGGCTGCGCGGC
Organism: Actinomycetota bacterium; assembly: GCA_036004165.1. Classification (GTDB taxonomy): domain Bacteria; phylum Actinomycetota; class CALGFH01; order CALGFH01; family CALGFH01; genus CALGFH01. The sequence continues at coordinate 1,058 of DASYRU010000254.1, read as the reverse complement.
CGCCCCGTGATCGTGGGGGCGGGGGTGGTGCTCGCGGCCAGCTACGAGGCCAAGGCCCACGGCGTCCGCACGGCCATGGGCGGGGTCCAGGCCCGCCGGCTCTGCCCCAAGGCGGTGGTGGTCCCGCCCAGGATGGGGGCGTACGCCAAGGCGAGCAAGGCGGTGTTCGAGGTGTTCCGGCAGACGACCCCGCTGGTGGAGGGGCTGTCGATCGACGAGGCGTTCCTCGACGTCGGCGGGCTGTGGCGGGTCTCGGGCACGCCCACCGAGATCGCCGTGCGATTGCGGGGCGAGGTCCGCGAGCGGGTGGGCCTGCCGATCACCGTCGGGGTGGCCAGGACCAAGTTCCTCGCCAAGGTCGCCAGCGGCGTGGCCAAGCCCAACGGCCTGCTGGTGGTGCCGCCGGACGGCGAGTTGGCCTTCCTCCACCCGCTGCCGGTCGAGCGGCTCTGGGGGGTCGGGCCGGTCACCGCCGGCAAGCTCCGCGACCGCGGGATCACCACCGTCGGCGAGGTCGCCAAGCTCGGGGAGGCGGCGCTGGTCTCGATGGTCGGGCAGGCGGCTGGTCGGCACCTGCACGCCCTGGCCCACAACCGGGACCCCCGGCCGGTGGACGTGGGCCGCCGGCGACGCTCGGTCGGGTCCCAGCGAGCGCTCGGCCGTTCCCCGAAATCGCCCGACGACCTGGACGCCGTGGTGGTCGGGCTGGTGGAGCGGGTCACCCGCCGGATGCGGAGCGGCGGCCGGGCCGGCCGGACGGTGGTGCTCCGCTTGCGGTTCGACGACTTCTCGCGGGCGACCCGCTCGCACACGCTGCCATGGCCGACCGCGCATACCCACACGATCCTGGCGACCGCCCGCGCGCTGCTGGCCACGGCCACACCGATGATCGAGCGCCAGGGCATCACGCTCGTCGGTGTGGCAGTCGGCAACCTCGACGACAGCGGCGTCGTCCAGCTCACCCTGCCGTTCGACCGCCACAGCGGCGGCGCCCTCGACGACGCCCTCGACGACGTGCGCGACCGCTTCGGATCGGACGCGGTCACCCGCGCCGTGCT
>DASYRU010000253.1:0-2884 GCA_036004165.1 Actinomycetota bacterium | reverse complement strand
CGCCACCCGACCCCTGAACGCCAACGCTCCGCCGCCGGGGACGGGTCAGGCCGGACGCCGCCCCACCGCGGCGAACATCGGGGCGAACACGGTCGGCCTGGTCGGCTCGGCGTCGAGGCGTTCGAAGGCGCCGGCCCAGCGAGCCACGTCCTGGTCGGTCGCCAGCCCGGCGGCGACCAGCGCCTCGCGGGCCGCCCAGGGCGGCGGGCGCACCCCCGGCGGCATCGGCCGGATCAGGTAGCTGCCGCGGAAGTCGACCAGCTCCAGTCCGGCGCGTTCCAGGCGCTCGCCCAGCCGCAGACCGGCGTGGAGGTCGTTGCCCCTGGCGGCGTGGAGGGCGACGTAGCGCTGGTGCAGGTCGGCGAGGTCGGCGTCCTCCGGCAGCGTCCGGATCGCGCTGCCGTCGCTGTCGACCAGGTAGAGGCAGCCGCCGGGGCGCAGCAGGCCCGCCAGGTGCGCGACGATGGCGTCCTCGGCGCCGCCGTTGTGCGCCAGCACGTGGCGCAGCATCACCACGTCGCACGAGGCCGGCGCCAGCCCCGTCCGGTCCGCCCGGCCCTCACGCACGGTGACGTTGGCCAGGCCGGCGGCGGCGACCAGGGCGCCGGCGGCGGCGACCGCACCGGGATCCGCGTCGATCGCGGTGACCGCTCCGTCCGGGCCGACGGCGTCAGACAGCGCCGGCAGCATCGCGCCCGGCCCGCAGCCGACGTCGGCGACCTGCGCCCCCGGCGCGATGCCAGCCCGCTGCCAGAGGTCCGCCTCGGCCTCCCTGGCCTGCTCGGCCATCAGCCGGTAGCGCGCGACCTCCGCCTGGTCAAGCGCCAGCGCGTACGCCGTGTCCGGGGTCCCCTGCGGGTCTGCGGCCGCCATGCACCGAGCCTACCGCGCGCCTCAGCGAGACGCTCAGGAGGAGCTGCGCGCCACCACCAGCTTGTCGACCGCCGACTCGGCCCCCAACAGCTCGCCTGGCCGGCCGAGCAGCTGGCGCACCCGCCCGCTGTCCGGGTCGACCCGGACGATCGCGTTCAACCCGCCGTCGCCGCAGGCTCCGGGCGCGGCCATCAGCACGAGCACCCCGCCGAGGCGCCATGGCGGCGGCGCCTCGGCGCCGCTCGACGTCCATCGCGGGCTGCACCTGCAACGGCCGCTCGACGCCGCCACCCGGTCGCTCGCCTGAGGAGCTTCACTTGGCGTCGGCGTAGCAGTCGACCACGACGCCGACCAGCGGAAAGCGGACCGGCGTGTCGCCGAACACCAGGCGCCTGGCCTCCTCCGCGGCGTCGACGACCGCGCCGGTCACCGCGCCGGCGTCACGATGCCGGCAGTGCACCACCACCTCGTCGTGCTGGAAGAACACCAGCTCCGGCCGGGCGGCGGGGTCGACGCCACCGAGCTCGGTGAGCCGCCGGCGCAGCCCCGCCAGCACCACCAGCGCCCAGTCGGCCGCGCTGGCCTGGACCACGAAGTTGCGGGTGAACCGGCCCCGGTCGCGCGCGGCCCGGCGGGCCCTGCCGTCCGGCTCGGCCTCCGGCTCCGACCGTCCGGCCCCGGCGGTCAGCTCCAGCCAGCCGGCCGACGGTGGCGGGCAGGTCCGGCCCAACCGCGACCGCACCAGCCGGCCCTCCTCCCCCGCCCGCGCGGCCGCCTCGACGTAGCCGACGGCGGCGGGGAAGCGGCGCCGCAGCACCCCCATGAGCTGCCCCGCGTCGCCGCCGTACATCGCGGCGAGCAGGGCGACCTTGGCCCGCGCCCGGTCCCCGCCGAACGCGTCGGCCGCCAGCGTCGCGTACAGGTCGCCGGTCCCCGCCGCCCGGGCGAGCCCGTGGTCGCCGGAGAGGGCGGCCAGCACCCTCGGCTCCAGCTGGCTCGCGTCGGCCACCACGAACGTCCAGCCGGGGTCGGCGACCACCGCCCGGCGCACCGCCTTGGGGATCTGCAGGGCGCCGCCGCCGCGGGTCGCCCAGCGGCCAGACACCACCCCACCGGGGACGTACGCCGGCCGGAACCTTCCGGCGGCGACCCAGGCATCCAGCCACGACCAGCCATACGCGGCGTGCAGCCGCGACAGCTCCTTGTATTCCAGCAGCAGCGGCACCGCCGGATGGTCGACGCCGCGGAGGACGTGTGACCGGGTGGAGCTCAGCGGCATGCCGGCGGCGGCGAAGGCGCGCAGCACCTGGGCGGGCGAGTCGGCGTTGACCTGCTGGCCCCCGAACGCCGCGCCGATCCGCTCGGCCAGCTCGCGCAGCCGCGCCGGCAGGGTCGTGGCGGGCGGCCGCCGGCCAAGCAGCTCGGTCAGCACCGCGTCGTGCACGTCCGCCCGCCACGGCAGGCCGACCTCTGCCATCTCCCCGGCGGCCAGGGCACCGGCCGACTCGGCCGCGACCAGCAGCCCGAGCCGGTCGGGCTGCTCGGCCGCGGCCAGCCGGCGTTGCTGCTCGGCGTGCACGGCCAGGACCGCCTCGAGCAGACCGTCGCCCTCCGGGAGGTCCGAACGGTCCGGCTCGAACAGCGCGAGCTGGTCCTCGCGCGGCGCCCGCCACCGGTCCTCTGGCACCGGCAGCCCACGCAGCCGCGCCAAGGCCGAGGCGAACGAGTGGGGTTCTCCCCAGCGGCCCTCGTGCGCGAGCAGCACACCCTCGGTGAGGGCGAGGTCATGGCAGCGGGCGACCCGCAGGCCCGCCCGCAGCAGCGGCTGGTAGGTCTCCCCGGTCGCCGCCCACACCCAGCGCGGCTGCTCGGCCCGTTCCCACTCCCCCACGGCGGCCGTGACGTCCCTGACCCGCCGGACCGGACCGGCGGGCGCACCGTCCTCCGCGACGGCCTGCAGCAGGCCCTCGCCTTCCCGGTCGGCCGTCACCAGCACCCGCACACCGGCAGT
>DASYRU010000252.1:0-4120 GCA_036004165.1 Actinomycetota bacterium | reverse complement strand
TCGATGCCGAGCGCCGCCAGGTCGCTCCACAGCCGGTGCGCCCGCTCCAGGTCGTCCTTGACGGTCTGGCCGCGGACCTCGCCGTGGTCGGTGAACGCCTCGATGGTCTCCAGCGGCATGGTGTTGACGGTCTGGCGGGCCACCAGCTCCTCGACGTAGAGCACGTCGCGGTAGGCCGGGTTCTTGGTGGAGGTCGACGCCCACAGGGGCCGTTGCACCCTGGCGCCGTCGCGTTCCAGCTGCGTCCAGCGGGGACCCTGGAAGGCCTGCTCGAACACCTCGTAGGCGAGCTTGGCGTTGTCGATCGCGGCGGTCCCGAGCCGGGCCCTGGCCCGCTCGGCCGGCGGTCCGCCCGCCCCGATCAGCGCCTGCAGCTCCTGGTCGACCATGGTGTCGACGCGGCTGACGAAGAACGAGGCCACGCTGGCCACCTCGTTGAGGTCGCCGCCCGCCTCCGCCAGCTCCTCGAGGCCGGCCAGGTAGGCTCCGATGACCTCCCGGTAGCGCTGGATCGAGAAGATCAGCGTCACGTTGACGTTGATGCCGGCCGCGATCGAGGCGCGGATGGCTGGCACGCCGGCCGCGGTCGCCGGGATCTTGATGAACACGTTCGGCCTGGCGAGCGCGTCGAACAGCCGCCGCGTCTCGCGGATGGTCGCCCCGGTGTCGTCGGCGATGCCGGGCGGCACCTCGAACGAGATCCGGCCGTCCAGCCCGCCGGTGCGCTCGTAGACGGGCTCCATGTCGCGCGCGGCGGCGCGGATGTCGTCCAGCGCGAGCGCCTCGAAGATCGCCTGGGCGGGCAGGTCCTGGCGCGCCAGCCTGGCGATGTCGTCGTCGTAGAAGGACCCCTCCCCCATCGCCTTCTGGAAGATGGTGGGGTTGGAGGTGACGCCGACCACGCTGTACTGGTCGCGGAGGCGTCGCAGCTCGCCCTTCTGGAGCCAGTCGCGGGCGATCGAGTCAACCCAGACGGCGACGCCCTGGTCGCTGAGCTGCTGCAGTCGGGTCATCATGTGCTCCTTGTGGTCTCCCCGTCGCCAAGGCGCTCCAGCAGGGCGCGGGCCCGGTCGGCGACGTTGTCGGGGGTGAAGCCGAGCTCCGCCAGCACCCGCTCGCCGGGGGCGGAGGCGCCGAAGTGGTCGACGCCGAGCACGTCGCCGTGCTCGCCCACCCAGCGGCCCCAGCCGAAGGTGGCGGCCGCCTCGACCGCCAGGCGAGCCGGACAGGCGGGCGGCAGGACCTGGTCGCGGTAGGCCTGGTCCTGCTCCTCGAACAGCTCCCAGCAGGGCATCGACACCACCCGGGTGGCGATCCCTTCGGCCTCCAGCCGTTCGCGGGCCTCGAGGACCACCCACACCTCCGAGCCGGTGGCGATCAGGATCAGCCGGGGCGGCGAGGCGGTGGCGTCGGCGAGCACGTAGGCGCCCCGGTGCAGGCCTTGCGGACCGGCGTGCCTGCCACGGTCGATCGGCGGCAGGTTCTGGCGGGAGAGGGCCAGCGCGGTGGGGCCGTCGGTGTGCTGGATGGCGGCCCGCCACGCCTCGGCCGTCTCCGGCCCGTCGGCCGGCCGGATCAGCCGCAGCCGCGGCATGGCCCGCAGCGAGGCCAGCTGCTCGATCGGCTGGTGGGTGGGACCGTCGCCGCCCAGGCCGACCGAGTCGTGGGTCCAGACGTAGACGACCGGCAGGTCCATCAGGCTGGCCAGCCGGACGCTCGGCCGCATGTAGTCGGAGAAGATCAGGAAGGTGGCGGCGAACGGGCGCAGGCCGCCGTGCAGCGCCAACCCGTTGGAGATCGCCCCCATGGCGTGCTCGCGGATGCCATAGTGGAGGTTGCGCCCGACCTTGTCGGGGCCCATGTCGCCGGCGCCTTCCAGGTCGGTCTTGTTGGACTCGGCGAGGTCGGCGGAGCCGCCGAGGAAGGTCGGCAGCCGGCGGGCGATCGCGTTCATCACCGTGTTGGAGGCCGCGCGGGTCGCCTGCTTCTTCGGCTCGGGGAACAGCCCGTCCAGCTCGGCGTCCCAGCCATCCGGCAGCTTGCCGGCGATCCCGGCCTGCAGCTCGGCGGCCAGCTCCGGCTCGGCCTCGTCGTAGGCGGCCATGCCGCGCTGCCACGCCGTCCTTGCCTGCTGGTTGGCCGGCACCCTGACCCGCCAGCGGTCGTAGACGCCGTCGGGCACGTAGAAGTGCTTGTCCGGGTCCCAGCCGTAGACCTGCTTGGTGGCCCGTACCTCCTCCTCGCCGAGGGCGCTGCCGTGGGCCTTGGCGGTGTCCTGCGCGTGGGGCGCGCCCCAGGCGATGTGGCTGCGCAGCCGGATGAAGGTCGGACGGTCCGGCTCGTCGACCGCCGCCTGGTAGGCGGCGGCGATCGCCTCCAGGTCGTTGGCGTCCTCGACGTGCAGGGTGTGCCAGCCGTAGGCGCGGTAGCGGGCCTCGACGTCCTCGGCGAAGGTGATCTCGGTGCGACCGTCGATGGTGATGTGGTTGTCGTCGTACAGCAGGGTCAGCTTGCCGAGCCGCAGGAACCCGGCGATCGACGACGCCTCGCCGCTGATCCCCTCCATCACGTCGCCGTCCGAGCAGAACGCCCAGGTGCGGTGGTTGACCACCTGGTGGCCCGGCCGGTTGTAGCGGTCGGCCACGAAGCGTTCGGCGATGGCGAAGCCGACCGCGTTGCCGACCCCCTGGCCGAGCGGGCCGGTGGTGACCTCGATGCCGGGGGTGAGGAAGTGCTCGGGGTGGCCGGGGGTGCGGGAGCCCCACTGGCGCTGCTGCCGCAGGTCGTCGATGCCGAGGTCGTAGCCCGTCAGGTGCAGGGTGCCGTACTGCAGGATCGAGGCGTGGCCGTTGGAGAGCACGAAGCGGTCGCGGTCGAACCAGTCCGGGTCGTCCGGGTCGAAGGTGAGGAACCGGGTCCAGAGCACGTAGGCGGCCGGGGCCAGCGCCATCGCCGTGCCGGGGTGGCCGTCACCGGCGTTCTGGATGGCGTCCATGGCCAGGGTTCGCAGGGTGGTGATCGCCAGCAGGTCAGGGTCGGTGTCGGTGGTCACGGCGGCTCCTTCGAGCGTGGTGCTGTGGGGCGGCGCTGCCTCCCCTCAGGCTACCCGCTCAGGAGCCCTGCTGGCGCTTGCTGCCGGTGCGGGCCTCGACCCCGCGGCGCAGGGCGAGCTCGCGGAGCGCCTTGTGGGTGGCCAGCGGCTTCTCCCCCTCCGCCGGCCGGCGGCGCTGCCAGCCGCCGTCCACCGACAGCTCCCACGCCTGCAGGTTGTCGGCCAGCATCACGTCGAGGATCTCCTGCAGCCGCTTGGTCAGGTCCGGGTCGGTGACCGGGGTGACGACCTCGACGCGGTGGTCCAGGTTGCGGGGCATGAGGTCCGCCGAGCCGATGCAGTACTCGTGCCGCCGGCTGCCGGAGAACATCCAGATGCGGGAGTGCTCCAGGAAGCGGCCGACCACCGAGCGGACGCGGATGTTCTCGCTGACCCCCGGCACGCCGGGCCGCAGCCGGCAGATGCCGCGCACGATCAGGTCGATCTTGACGCCGGCCTGCGCAGCGGCGTACAAGGCGCGGATGCAGGCCGCATCGACCAGCGAGTTCATCTGCATGACGATGCGTCCGGGCCGGCGATCGGTGTGCCGCTCCGCGGTGCGCTGGATGCGCTCGATGATCTGGTCGCGCAGGCCGTTGGGGGCGACCATGATCTTGCGGTAGCGCCTGCCGCGGGCGTAGCCGGTGAGCGAGTTGAACAGGTCGGTGAGGTCGGCGCCGAGGTCCTCGTCGCAGGACAGCAGGCCGGCGTCGACGTACAGGCTGGCCGTCTTGGCGTTGTAGTTGCCGGTGCCGATGTGGACGTAGCGGCGGATGCCGCCGTGCTCGCGCCGCACCACCAGGGCGGTCTTGGAATGGGTCTTCAGCCCCACAAGCCCCCAGGCGACGTGGCAGCCGGCCTGCTCCAGGGCGCGGGCCCAGCCGATGTTGGACGCCTCGTCGAAGCGGGCCTTCAGCTCCACCACGACGGCCACCTGCTTGCCGGCCTCCGCCGCCTTGATCAGCGCGTTGACGATCGGCGAGTCGCCGTCGGTGCGGTAGAGGGTCTGCTTGATGGCCAGCACGTCGG
>DASYRU010000251.1:0-3104 GCA_036004165.1 Actinomycetota bacterium | reverse complement strand
ACGGCGTTGCCAGCCGGCCGCCGCGAATCCACACCTTTTGGGGGTTGCATCACCATGTCCAGATCTGTTCGCCTCGCGCTCGCGGCAGCCACTGCGGCCGCGGTGCTGGCATCGGTGGGGGTCGCCGTCGCATCCGCGCCCGCCCCAGCCAAGCAGCAGCGGCCCTCCGCCGCGCATTACTGCACCGGCTATGACGCCTACGAACTGCGCGACTGCGCCCCGGTGCACCGACTGCCAGCCGGGCCGCTGGGCCGGCAGCTGGCGTGGGTGCTGGACAACCTCGGCGGCGGCGCGGCGACGCTGACCGTCGACGAGGTGCGGGCGCACCTGACTCCCGGCTTGCAGCAGGTGCAGTCGGCCGAGGAGACGCTCGCCGTCTTCCGGTCGACGCTCGCCGAGCGGGGTCCGCTGCGTTTGGTCGGCTTCTCCTACCCGCCCCGGCCGGAGCAGGCACTGGCGATCGTCCGGTCCGCCTCCGGTGAGCGGGCCGCGGTCGGCATCGGCGTCGACGGCCCGCGCATCGACACCCTCGGCGTGGACCAGGCGCCGCCGACACTGGTGCCCCGCGGCCGCTACAACGGCTGGTTCGACGTGGGCGGCCGGCGGCTGTTCCTGCGCTGCACCGGCTCCGGCGGCCCGACGGTGGTGTTCGAGAACGGCCTGACCGTCGACTGGTACGACCTGCAGAACCAGCTGTCCGGGCTGACCCGGGTGTGCAGCTACGACCCGGCGCGGCAGGCCGGCCCGCTGGGCCGCAGCGACCCGGCGCCCGGGCCCCGCACCGGCATTGACCGGATCCGCGACCTGCACGCCTTGCTCGCCGCCGCGCGCGTGCCCGGGCCGTACGTGCTGGCCGGGCACTCCAACGGCGGTCTGTTCAGCCTGCTGTACGCCAGCCGGTACCCCGAGCAGGTGGCCGGGATGGTGCTCATCGACGGCGTCCACCCGGACTACCACCCTCGCAGCATCGAGGTGGCCAAGCGGTTCGTGCCGCGCGAGCTGTGGGACCAGGTGATCGCGGCCGCCTGCGGCATCCCGCCGGTGCAGGTGGACGCCGAGCTGATGGACATCTGCCGAGCGGAGGCGCAGACCAGGGCCGCTCTGGCTGCCCACCCGCTGCGCCGCATGCCGCTGGCCGTGATCACCCATGGCGGCGAGCACTATCCGCCGGGAACGCTGGACGACGCGCAGGAGCGGCTGTGGCAGCAGCTGCAGGACGAGCTGGCCGCCATGCAGCCCGGCTCCACCCACGTCATCGCCACCCGCAGCGGACACGACATCCAGCACGAGCAGCCCGAGCTGGTGCTCGTCCAGGTGACCCGGGTCGTCGCCGCGGCCCGGGTCAGCTGACCCACCAACCTCCAGAAAGGACAGTGCAATGCCCCGCATCCAGGTCGACCACCTCACCAAGCGGTACGGCGCGGTGACCGCGGTCGACGACCTCAGCTTCAGCCTCGAACCCGGCTCGATCACCGGCTTCGTGGGCGTCAACGGCGCCGGCAAGTCCACCACGTTGCGGATGCTGCTCGGGCTCACCCGACCCACCTCGGGCACGGCCACCATCGACGGCCTGCCCTACGCGGCGCTGCCCGACCCGGCGCACGCCGTCGGCGCGCTCACCGATCCGGACGTCTTCCACCCCGGCCGCACCGGGCGCAACGCGCTGCGGGTGCTGGCCCGCCCGGCCGGCATCGCCGACCGCCGGGTCGACGAGCTGATCGAACTGGTCGACCTGACCGCCGCGGCCCGGCGGCGGGTCGGCGGCTACTCCACCGGCATGCGCCAACGCCTGGGCCTGGCCGCCGCCCTGCTCGGCGACCCACCCACCCTGATCCTGGACGAGCCGGCCAACGGCCTGGACCCGATCGGCATCTCCTGGCTGCGCGGCCTGCTGCGCGGCCTGGCCGACCAGGGCCGCACCCTGCTCGTCTCCAGCCACCAGCTCGCCGAGCTGGCCCAGACCGTGGACGACGTGATCCTAATCGACCACGGCCGGCTGATCGCCCGAGGGTCCACCGCGGACCTGATGGCCCGCCACCAGTCCGCCTCGCTCGAGGAGCTGTTCCTCGGCCTCGTCTCGAATGGAACCCAGTCATGACCGCCCTGCTGTCCACCGAAACGCTCAAGCTACGCACCCTGCGAACCACCTGGATCATGGCCGCCCTCGCGATCGCCGTCGGCGCCGCCATCGGATTCGCCGCCACGCGGATCACCATCGGCGCGCACGAGCCGCTCCGCCTCGCCGCCCTCGCCGGCACGCCCGCGCAGGCGATTTGGTTCCTGGCCATCGTCTCGGCCGTGCTGGCCAGCGCCGGCGAGTTCCAGCACCGCACCATCCGCACCACGCTGCTGGCCGTGCCCCGCCGCAGCAGGATGCTCGCCGCGAAGAGCACGGTCGCCGCGGCCTACGGCGGACTGCTCGTCCTGCTGGGTACCGCCGCCGCGGTGGCGGCCGGCCTGGTCGCCGCCGGCGTGTCCGGCGTGTCGTTCACCGAGACCGACATCTCCTGGGGACACCTCGCCGGGACGGTCGCGGTCGGGGCCGTGTTCGCGGTGCTCGCCACCGGACTCGGCATGCTCACCCGCAGCACCGCCATCGCGATCGGCGCCGTCCTGCTGTGGCGCTTCGTCGGCGAGGGCATCCTGCCCGCGCTGCTGCACCACGACGACGTGAGCCGGTGGACCCCGAACGGGACCGCCGGAGCGCTGGTCGGGATCGGCGCCCATCCGCTTGCACCCTGGGCGGCCGCGCTGACCCTGTCCGGCTACACCATCGCCATATCGGCAGTCGCCGCCGCGCTGTTCCATCGCCGCGACCCCGCCTGACTACACCGCGCCGCCGCCACCCCGCTAGCGGCGGCGCGGTGACGCGGCCGGACCCTGGGAGGCTTGGTCGGTGAACTCCACTCGGTGCAGGTAGGGCTCGAAGCTGATCGCCGCCGCCGCGGCTCGCGAGATGTGTTGTTGCACGCTGGGCTCGGCGAGCATGGCTTCGTAGTCCTCGACGCGGCGCCATTGCGCGTAGTTGACGACCTTGGTGCCATCGAGGCTGCGGTGGATGTTGGCGGAGACGTAGCCGGGGAACCGGTTGATGACCGCCGTGG
>DASYRU010000250.1:0-4899 GCA_036004165.1 Actinomycetota bacterium | reverse complement strand
GCCGTGAGCTCGTTCCGCAAATTCGTCATGTCAGCCCCCCTGCCCCGGTCCGCGCTCGTCACGATGCGCTGGGACCACCACCACCGGGCAGACCGCGTGGAGCACAGCGGCATGGCTGACCGACCCGAGCAGCAGCTCGGTGAAGCCCCCACGGCCCCGTGATCCGACCACCAGCAGGTCGGCCTCGGCCGACAGCGCAACCAGCGCCCCGGCCGGGTGTCGGTCCTCCACCACGATGCGCTGCACCTCGACGCCGCTGACCGTCTCCTCCAGCTCGCCGAGCAGCGCCTCGAGCAGCTGCTCGGCACGGCTGCGGAAGGCCTCCTCGAACTCGGCTCGATCCTGCAGGCTCGCGGTCACCTCCTGCTGGGGTGGTTCTCCAGCCACGCCGATGGTCGTCCCCGGCAGCGCATGCTGGGACGGGAAGTAGAACGGAGCAGCCAGCTCCTGGGAGTGGTAGGCGTGCACCACCTGCAGGACCGCCCGCCGCAGTCGCGCCTCCGCGGCCGCCCATGCCAGCGCCGTCCTGGCGCCGGGTGAGGCATCCACGCCGACCACGATCCTGCCCACGGGTCCACCTCCTTGACCGGCCATGTATGTCCGGCACGCATGGGTTCGCCGTGGTCGCTCAATATCCCAGAATGCAACTCCGGGGTCGAGGCTGGCGGCGTTGGGGATCGGCCTCCGGTTGGTCAGGCGGGATAGACGGTGACTTCGGTGGCCTTGACCGCCGCCCAGACCGGTCCGCCGTCGGCCAGCCGCAGCTCGGCGGCGGCGGCGGGGGTCACCTCGGCGACGATCGTCACGGTGCCGGCCACGCGCACGCGGACACGGTCGCCGGCTGCCTCGAGGTTCTCGGCGGTCCCGGCCCAGACGTTGCGGGGGGTGCCCTCCGGGGGGTGGCGGTGCAGCGCGACCGCGTGCGGATGCACCGCCGCGAACACCTCGCCGTGGCAGTCGTCGGCGACGACCAGGGTTCCGCCGGCGGCCAGCTGGACGGTGTGGCCGTCGGCCAGGCCACGGAACAGGTTCACGCCGACCAGCTCGGCGACGTATCGGGAGCGTGGCCGCGCGCTGACCTCCACGGCAGTCCCGGTCTGGGTGACCCGGCCGCGCTCCAGCACCACCAGCCGGTCGGCCAGGGTCATCGCCTCCAGCGGGTCGTGGGTCACCAGCAGGCGGGTGCCGTCGAAGGAGGCGAGGTGGCGGCGCAGGTCGCGGCGGACCTCGCTGCGGCTGGCCACGTCCAGCGCGGCCAGCGGCTCGTCCAGCAGCAGCAGCCGGGGGTCGGCCACCATGGCCCGGGCCAGGGCGACCCGCTGGGCCTGCCCGCCGGACAGCGCCCGCGGGCGGGAGCTGGCGTGCTCGGCCAGCCCGACGCGCTCCAGCCAGGCGCCGGCGCGGCGCCGTGCCTCCGCCCGCGGCACGCCGCGGGCGCGGAGCCCGAAGGCGACGTTCTCCAGCGCCGACAGGTGCGGGAACAGCAGGTAGTCCTGGAACACGAACCCGATCGGGCGCCGCTCGGTCGGCACCCGCACCCCCGCCCCGGTGTCCTCCAGGACGTCACCGTCGAGCACGACCCGGCCGTCCTCCACGGTGGCCAGCCCGGCGAGCGCCAGCAGCAGGGTGGTCTTGCCGGCGCCGTTGGGACCAAGCAGCACCACCAGCTCGCCGGTGGCAACCGCGAGATCGACGTGGAGGTGGAGCTGGCCGAGGGTCAGCTCGACCCGCGCTTCCAGGCTCATGCGGTCGGGAACCAGCGGTCCCGCAGGCCGATCAGCACCGCCAGGGAAACCACCAGCAGGACCAGGCTGAGGGCGATGGCGGCCTGCAGGTCGTTCTCCAGGGCCAGGTAGACGGCCAGCGGCATCGTCTGGGTGGTGCCAGGCAGGTTGCCGGCGAAGGTGATGGTGGCCCCGAACTCGCCAAGCGCCCGCGCCCAGCACAGGGCGACGCCGGCGCCGAGGGAGGGGGCGATCAGCGGCAGGGTCACCCGCCGAAACGTCGTCCAGCGGCCGGCGCCGAGGGTGGTGGCGGCGTCCTCGAAGCGACGGTCCATCGCCCGCAGGCCGGCCTCGGTGGTGATCACCAGGAACGGCATGGCCACGAACGCCTCTGCCAGGATCGCCCCGGCGGTGGTGAACGGCAGCGTGATCCCGAACGCCCGGTCCAGCCACTGGCCGGCCAGGCCGCGGCGGCCGAACGCCAGCAGCAGCGCCACCCCGCCGACCACCGGCGGCAGCACCATCGGCAGGGTGGTCAGGGCGCGCACCAGGTTGCGGCCGGGGAACTCCACCCTGGCCAGCAGGAACGCCAGCGGCACGCCGACCAGGATGGAGATGGCGACGGCGCCGAGCGAGCAGACCAGCGACAGCCGCAGCGCGGTCTGGACCTTCGGCGCCGCGAGCTCCGCGGCCAGATTCCGCCATGGCGTCTGCCCCAGCAGGCCCAGCAGCGGGATGGCGAGGAAGACCACGGCGAGCACGGCCGGGACGACGAGCAGGATCGGCGCCCCGGCCCTGGCGGTGGCCGCCCGGCGACGGCGACGCCGAGCGGTGCCGGTCACGAGGTCGGCGGCGGTAGGAACCCGTAGCTCTCGAGAACCTGCTGGCCCTGGGAGGAGAGGACCAGGTCCATGAACGCCTGCGCCTTGGCCTGGTTGCTGCCCGCCTTGACGGTGGCGATCGGGTAGGTCGCGGTCACGTTCTGGACGGCGGGGATGTCGACGCCGTCGACCGTGTCGCCACCGGCGGTGACGTCGGTGGTGTAGACGATGCCGGCGTCGGCCTCGCCGAGGCTGACCTTGGTGACCACCGCCTTGACGCTGTCCTCCTGCGAGACCGGTTTGACGATGATCCCTGCCTGGTCGAGCGCCTGCTGGGCGTACCTGCCGGCCGGCACCTCGGGAGCGGCCAGCACGACCTTGAGGTCGGCGCTGGCGAGGTCGCCGAGGCCCTTGACGCCCTTGGGGTTGCCCTTCTCGACCACGATCTGCAGCTGGTTGCTGGCGAAGACCTGCGGGGTGCCCACCAGATCCTTGACCTTGTCCATGCTGGTGGTGTCGGCGGAGGCGAACACGTCGGCCGGCGCGCCCTGCTGGATCTGGGTGGCCAGCGCCTGGCTGCCTGCGAAGTTGAAGGTCACCTTGGTGCCGCCGTTGGCGGCGGTGAACTGCGGGCCGAGCTCGCTGAACGCCGCCGTCAGCGACGCGGCCGCGAACACTTTGATCTCGGTCGACGCGGAGGAGCCAGCGGAGGGCTGGTCGTCACTCCCGCAGGCGGCGGCGAGCATCGCCGCCACCAGCAGCGCGACCGCCGAGCGGATCCAGGACCGGAGCATGACGCCTCCTCTACGGCGGCGGGAGCTCGACCACCACGTTGGTCGCCTTGACGGCGGCGACCGCCAGCACCCCGGGGGCGAGCCCGAGCTCGTCGGCGGCCTCCCTGGTCATCAGCGACACCACCCGGTGCGGGCCGGCCTGCACCTCGACCTGCGCGACGACCTTGTCCTTGACGACCCTGGTGACGATGCCGGTGAACCGGTTACGGGCCGACTGCGCCATCACCTCGTCGTGCTCCGGTGCGTGCCGCAGGCTGGTCATGAATGCGGCCAGCGCGGGCCCGTCGACCACCCGCTGGCCGCCCACGGTGCGTCGGGCGCCGAGCCGGCCGGCGTCCGCCCAGCGACGCACGGTGTCGACGCTGACGCCCAGCAGCTCCGCCACCTGGCCGAGGCGATAGCTCGTCATTTGCAGGAGATCCTATCATGTTGCTGGGATCCGCACGGTTCAATGTTGTTTCCGACCGCATCTGCAAGGCACGGACGGAGGTCCCCCGCAGCCTGCCGGTCAGCAGGGGCGGGGGTCCCAGGCGGGGAGGCTCGGCTTGGCCGGCGTCGGGTTCGACCGTGCATCGCGCGGCCTGGTGGAGGCCGTCGGCGTGCCTGCGGCGCCCTGGGGGTTGAGGCCGAGGAAGTCGGCGCCGAGCACCAGCACGACCGAGCCGTTCAGGCGCGACCGGCGCACGCGCTGCAGCGGCCCGCCGACGCTGACCACGCGGTCCACGGCATCGGCGGCGCTGTCCTGTCCGGCCTCGTAGTGCACGGTGGTCCGCTCTCCCCTGGCGTCGGCGTTGCCGCCGTTGCGGGCCTTGAAGCCGAGCCGCTGCAGCCCGGCCGTGGTGCGGGCGGCCAGCCCGGCCGTGGGGGTGGCGTTCTTGACGGTCACCGACACGCTGCCGGGAACGGCGACGGGCGGGCTCGCCGCACGACTCGGCTGCCTGGTGCCCGGCTGGCCGAGCAGCCTGGCGACGGCCGCCCCCGCCTCCGGCTGCTTGGGCAGCAGGATCTGCTCCCAGCCGGCGCCTTGGGCCTGCTGGAAGCCGGGCTCGCCGACCCGGTAGACCTTGCCGTCGCGCTGCACCGCCCTGACGGTGGGCAGGGTGGCGCTGTCGAGCCGGCCGAGGTCGAAGGAGCGGAACTGCCGCGCGAGCCTGACCGCCTGCCCGATGCTGAGCGCGTCGTCCCTGACGAGGCTGTGGGCCAGGGAGCCGATGAAGGCGTTGGCCCTGATGGGGTTGGCCAGCCGCCTGCCGAGGGCCTTGCCGGCCAGCGCGTGCAGCATCGTCTGCTGCCGCCGGATGCGGCCAAGGTCGGCCCCGGGGTCGTCGTGCCAGCGGCCGTCCTTGCCCTGGTACTGGAAGTGGCGGCTGCGGGCGAGCGCCAGCGCCTGGTCGCCGCGCAGGCGCTGGCAGCCGGCCTTCGGCAGGTTCAGTCCCGACTCGTTGTGGCCGTTGTTGCTGTCGCGCACCGGCCGGGGAAAGCGCATCGACACGCCGCCGAGGGCGTCGACCACCTCGCGGAAGCCGTCGAAGTTGACCAGCAGGTAGTGGTGGACGGGGA
>DASYRU010000249.1:0-3393 GCA_036004165.1 Actinomycetota bacterium | reverse complement strand
CCCCCGCGCCACCGGCGCCCGCCTGGGGCGCGCCACCGCGGGTGCGGCGCCCGCGGCCGTTCCTCGGGCCGCTCACCGTCGGCGCCGCCCTGATCGTCACCGGGCTCGCCGTGGTGCTCGGCAACCTCGAGGTGATCGACCTGACCGCCGGGCAGGTGCTCGCCGTGTTCCTCACCGTGCTCGGCGTCGGCCTGCTGGTGGGGACCTGGTGGGGCCGGGCATGGGGGCTGATCGCCCTGGCGCTGCTGCTGGTCCCGGTGGTGGCGGCGGCCAGCCTGGCGGACTCCGAGCCGCTGACCGGCGGGATCGGCGAGCGGACCTGGCGGCCGCGGACGGCCGCAGAGGTCCGGCCCGTCTACCGCCTGGCCGCCGGCGACCTGGTGGTCGACCTGTCGCGGGTCCGCTTCGGTCCCGGACCGACCAGCGTGGAGGCCAGTGTCGCGGCCGGACGGGTGCTGGTGGTGGTGCCGGACGAGGTCGCGGTCGAGCTCCACGGCCGGGTCGGGGTCGGCGGTGTGGACCTGCTCGGCCGCGTCGACCAGGGCGTCCAGGTCGACTCGGCGGCCAGCGCGCCGCCCGTGCGGGCCTCGGACGATGAGCTCCAGGCCGGCAGCGTGCGGCTCGACCTTCACGTCGGCTACGGGGTGGTCCAGGTCCGCCGGGCCAGCGATCCTCAAGTGCTCGACGAGCTGGGGGTGCGATGATGCGACGCCACGAGCTGGACCCGATCTCCCTGGTCTTCGGCTTCGCCGTCACCGGGCTCGGCCTGCTGTTCCTCGTCGGCCGGGCCGACGTGGCCTACCGCCTGCGCTGGGTGTGGCCGGTGCTGCTGCTGGCGGTCGGGCTGGCCATGCTGCTCGACCTGCGCGTCCGCGCCTCCCGGCCGGAGGAGCCCGCGACCGCGCCACCGTCGGCGTCGACCCCGGCCGAGCCGGGCGCGGCGGAGCCGTCCGAGCCGGGCGACGAGCCGGTGGAGGAGCGCGACGCCGAGCCGGAGCCGGCGGAGGCCTCCCCGCCGTCCGACAGGCCGGAGCGGGGCTAGCGACTGCGCGCAGGCTCGCGCCCGGTCCGTGCGTCCGACGCCGGTCCCGTGACCGCCCGAGACGGCGGCACCCGCAGGAGCTTCGCCAGGCCGGCGGGCAGGTACCAGTTCCACGAGCCGAACAGCGACACCAGCGACGGGACCAGCAGCGCCCGAACGATCGTCGCATCCAGCAGGATGCCGAACCCCAGCGCGGTGGCCATCACCTTCAGGTCGGTGATCGGCCCGGACGCCAGCGCCACGAACGCCAGGAACAGGATCAGCGCGGCGCTGGTCACCAGCCGGCCGGTGCGTCCCATGCCCTGGATGACGGCCCGGTCGGTCGAACCGGTGGCGTCGTAGTCCTCGCGCATGCGGGCCAGGATGAACACCTCGTAGTCCATCGACAGCCCGAACAGGAACGCGAACACGATGAACGGCACCCAGAAGGTGATCGCACCGGTCTCAGCAATGCCGAACACGGCCTCGGACCCGATGCCCTGCTGCCAGAACAGCACGACGAGTCCGTAGGTGGCGCCCAGCGACAGCAGGTTGAGCAGCACCGCCTTCAGCGGCAGCAGCAACGACCGGAACGCCCGCACCAGCAACACGTAGGTGAGCAGCGCGATCAGCGTCAGCAGCAGCGGGAAGTTGCCGTAGACCGCGTGCAGGAAGTCGACCTGGGCCGCGCCGATGCCGGTGACCCCGATGACGCCGGGGAGCTGGGTTGCACGATCCCGCACTCGCCGCACCACGTCGACGGTCTTGGAGTTGACCGTCTCGCGGTCGGGCACGAGCACGACCACCGACCTGCCATCGCGGTTGCTCGCCTGGCCGCGGGGCACCACGGCCCGCTGGATGCCGTCGACCTTCGCCAGTTCGGCGGCCGCCGCCGTTGCCTGCTCGGTCGACACCAGCACCTCGATCGGTGTCAGGTTGCCGGTCGTGACGCCGCCGCGCTTGAGCGTTTGCAGCGCCTCGTACGCGGGACCGCTCTTGGCCAGCGACTCGGTGGACGACAACCCGATCCTGATGCCGAGGAACGCCACCACCAGCGCGAGCAAGGTCGCTGCCGCCAGGCCGGCCGCCAGCCAGCGGGCCCGCACGACCCTCGTGGTCCAGCCGGTCCAGGCCCGGCTTGCGACCTGCTCACGGCGGATCCTCGGCCAGTCGACCCGCGGCCCGATGCCACCCAGGATCGCCGGGGTCAGGCTGAGCGTGGCGGCGATCGCGGCCAGTGGGATCAGCGCGCCGCCGATGCCCATGCTGCGCATGAACGGCACCGGCAGCGCCAGCAGCGCGAGCAGGCCGATCGTGACGGTCACGCCGCTGACCAGCACGGTGTGCCCGGCGGTCTGCATCGCCACCACCACGGCGTCGTGGTTGTCGCGGCCGCGGGAGCGCTCCTCCCGCCAGCGGGTCACCAGCAGCAGCGAGTAGTCGATGGCCACCCCCAAGCCGACCAGGGCGATCAGGAACTGCACGACGGCAGAGAAGTCGCCCAGGTAGGTCAGCGGCAACAGCATCGCGAAGGTGGCCAGGATCGAGGCCGCCGCCACCACCAGTGGCAGCAACGCCAGCATCGAGGCGAACACGAACGCCAGCACCGCAAGCGCCCCGACCCCGCCGAGGAGGGTCTCGGCGAGCACCCCTGGACCGTCCGTGTCCGAGCCCACGGCCAGCGCGTCTTGTCCGGTGACGCCGACCGTGCTGCCGGGCGGCTTGGCCGCCTCCAGCGTCGCGCGGATCTGCGCGGTCGGCGGCGGCGCGGTCGGCGACGGGTCAAAGCGGTAGAAGACCAGCGCGTACGCGCTGCGCCCGTCCCTGGTCCGGAACGCGGCATCGCCGGTGTTGGCCTCGTCCAGCACCCGCATCGAGGGTACCTTCGTGGCGACGGCGTCGAACGCGGCGGCGACCTCCGCCTCGTGTCCGGCGACGGCCTGCCCTTCGGGATAGGTCACCGAAACCAGGTACGGCGCGGTGTAGCCGCCGTTGCCGAACGTCTGGGTGATCTGCTGGGCGGTCTTGGTGCCGGGCTCACCCGGCAGCGACCAGTCGTAGGTCAGGCGTTCGGAGACCGGGCCGGAGGCGACACCCCCGCCGACGATCACCACCAGCCAGAACAGCACGACCCAGCGGCGATGTCGCAATACGAACTCAGCCCAGCGGCGCATACTGGCCTCTCCACACTCGACGTGTCACATCGGCTCGGTCCCGGTCGACATTGCTATGTCGGAACGCAACCGGGGAATGTGACCAATGGACGAACACGACTGGCTGGCGGAGCGCTTCCAGGAGCACCGCACCCGTCTGCGGGCGGTGGCCTACCGGCTGCTCGGCTCGGCCAGCGAGGCCGACGACGCCCTCCAGGG
>DASYRU010000248.1:0-7033 GCA_036004165.1 Actinomycetota bacterium | reverse complement strand
AGCGGGCCTCCTGAGGCCGCCGGCCTCCCAGCCGAGCAGCTCGTCCCAGGTCTCGCGGCGGCGCGCCACGGTCGCCACGCCACCCTCGACCACGATCTCGGCCGGTCGCGGGTGGCCGTTGTAGTTGGAGGCCATGGTCATGCCGTAGGCGCCGGCGTCGAGGATGGCGACCAGCGCACCCGGCTCGAGGTCCGGCAGGTCGGCGGCGCCGGCGAGCACGTCGGTCGACTCGCAGATCGGCCCGACCACCTCTGTCGGGAACGTCGGACCCGCCGGGTGGACCGGCACGATCCGGTGCACCGCCTGGTACAGCGCGGGCCGCATCAGGTGGTGCATGCCGGTGTCGACCACCAGCATGCGCCCGGCGCTGCGGTGCTTGCGGTACAGCACGCGGGTGACCAGGGCTCCGGCCCGCCCGACCAGGTGGCGGCCCGGCTCGACCGCCAGCCGGATGCCGCGGCCGGCCACGACCGGCGCCAGGGCCTCGGCGAACGCCTCCGGCCCGAGCGGCCGGCGGCCGCCGTAGTCGATCGGGAGGCCGCCGCCCACGTCGAGCCAGTCCAGCTCCAGGCCGGCCGCCCGGCCGGCCTCCAGCACCTCGAGGCCGACCCGGGCCCCGGCGGCCACGCCGTCGGGGTCGGGCAGCTGGGAGCCGACGTGGACATGGACCCCGACCGGGCGGCACCAGGGCAGCCCGCCCCGGGCCGCCCTGGCCAGCAGCTCGTGGGCCACCGCCACCGGGACGCCGAACTTGGCCTCGTCGTGGCCGGTCTGGATGTTGACGTGGGTGTCGACCTCGACGTCGGGGTTGACCCGGACGGCGAAGCTGGCCGGCCGCTCCAGCCGGGCCGCCACCGCCTGGAGGGCGTCCAGCTCGTCGGCCGACTCGACGTGCACGGTGACGCCGTTGCCGACGGCCAGGGCCAGCTCGTCCCCGGTCTTGCCGACGCTGGCGAACACGCAGCTCGCCGGGTCCCCGCCCGCCCGCAGGACCCGGACCAGCTCGCCCCCGCTGACCACGTCGAAGCCGGCCCCGAGCCCGGCCAGGGTGGCCAGCACGGCCAGGTTGGCGTTGGCCTTGACGGCGTACAGGACCCGCCCGCCGAGCGGCTCGAACGCGGCCGCCACCCGCCGGTAGGCCGCGGCCACGGCGTCCAGGTCGTAGACGTAGGCGGGCGTGCCGGTGGCGGCGACCACCTCGTCCAGGGGCAGGCCGCCCACGCACAGGCGGTCGTCGAGGTAGCGGAAGGGGTCGGGCGGCCAGGGGGCGCGGAGTTGGGTCATGTGTCCGGGTCGAGCCTTGCATATCCATGCGGGGTCCGCAACATCGCCGCCGCAGCACGAGTTCGAACCTCTGCTCGGAGTTGCATATTCTCAGGTCTTTCTGCATAACTATCCTCATGACCTCCTCGCGCAACGTGGGCGTGCTCGGCGCCTCGGGCTACGCCGGGGCCGAGCTGCTGCGCCTGCTGGCCCGCCATCCCGACCTCGACGTCGCCTGGGCGGCCGGGGACCAGGCGGCCGGTCAGCCACTGGTCAGCCGCTATCCGGGCCTGCGGTCGGCCTACGGCGAGCTCGCCTTCTGCTCGGTCGACGAGGGCCTCGACAAGGGCGCCGACCTGCTGTTCTGCGCCCTGCCCCACGGCCGGGCGGCCGGGATCGCCCCGCGGGCGCTGGCCGCCGCCGGGGTGGTGGTCGACCTCTCGGCCGACTTCCGGCTGCGCGACCCCGCCGCCTACCCCGCCTGGTACGGGACCGAGCACCCGCTCCCCGACCAGCTCGGCGCCTGGCCCTACGGCCTGCCCGAGCTGCACCGCGAGGAGCTGCGGGGGGCAAGCCGGGTGGCCGTGCCCGGGTGCTACCCGACCGCGGCCCTGCTGGCCCTGGCCCCGCTGGTCGCGGCCGGGCTGGTGGCCAGCGACGGGATCGTGGTCGACGCCAAGTCGGGCCTTTCCGGGGCAGGCCGCTCGCTCAGCGACGGCAACCTGTTCGTCCAGGCCAACGAGAACGTTGGCCCCTACAAGGTCGGCAACCACCGTCACACCCCGGAGATCGAGCAGGAGCTGGCCCTGGCCGCGGGCGCCAAGGTGACCGTGACCTTCACCCCGCACCTGGTGCCCGCCAGCCGGGGCATCCTTGCCACCTGCTACGCCACCCTGGCCCCGTCGGCGGGCGACGAAGCGCTGCGCGCCTGCTACGCGGCCGCCTACGGCGGCGAACCGTTCGTCGACCTGCTCCAGCCCGCCGGCGGCTGGCCGGCCACCCGGGCGGTGGCGACCACCAACCGCGTCCAGGTGGCGGCCGCGGCCGACCGGCGGACCGGCAAGGTGGTGGCCGCCGCGGCCATCGACAACCTCGTCAAGGGCGCCGCCGGCCAGGCCCTGCAGTGCGCCAACCTCGCCCTCGGCCTGCCGGAGACGGCCGGCCTCGACCTGGTCCCGCCGGGCCCGTGAACCGCTGGCTGCGGGTCGACCGGCGCCTCGGCGTGACCGCAGCCGGCGGCTTCGGCGCGGCCGCGGTCGCCTGCGGGCTCAAGCCCTCCGCGCAGCCCGACCTTGCCCTGGTCGTCGGCGACCCTGGCACGGTCGCGGCCGGGGTGTTCACCACCAACCGGGTGGTGGCGGCGCCCGTGGTCTGGTCGCGGGACCGCCTGGCCGCCTCGGCCGACGCCCGCGTGGTGGTGCTCAACTCCGGCAACGCCAACGCCTGCACCGGCCCGGCCGGGGAGGCGGCCGTGCTGGCCACGGTGCAGCGGGCGGCGGCCGAGCTCGGCTGCCGGCCTGAGCAGGTGCTGGTCTGCTCCACCGGGGTGATCGGGGTCCCGCTGGACGTCGGCAGGCTCACCGACGGGCTGGCCAAGGCGGCGGTCAGCCTCGACCGCTCGGCTGGGCAGGCCGCCGCCGAGGCGATCCGCACCACCGACAAGGTCGCCAAGCAGGCAGGCGTCCAGCTGGCGGGCGGCATCACCGTCGCCGGCATGGCCAAGGGCGCCGCCATGCTCGCCCCGGCCCTGGCGCCGCCGCCCGGGCGCCCTGCCGCCCGGCGGCACGCGACCATGCTGGCGGTGCTCACCACCGACGCGGTCGCCGAACCGGCGGCGCTGCGGGCCGCCCTGGCCGCGGCCTCCGAGACCACCTTCAACCGCATCACCGTGGACGGCTGCCAGTCGACCAACGACACCGTGCTGCTGCTGGCCTCCGGCGCGTCAGGGACCCGGCCCCACCCCGACGACCTGGCCGACGCGGTCGAGGCGGTCTGCCACGACCTCGCCGGGCAGATGCTGGCCGACGCCGAGGGCGCCACCAAGGTGGTGCGCGTGCAGGTCGGCGGCGCCGGCAGCGTGACCGCCGCGCTGACCGTCGCCCGCAGGATCGCCGACAGCCCGCTGGTCAAGACGGCCGTCTACGGCGGCGACCCCAACTGGGGGCGGGTCCTGCAGGCGGCGGGAACGGCAGGCGTCGACTTCGACCCGGAGGCGATCCGCCTCGAGGTGGCCGGCGGGCCGGGCGCCGCCGACGTCCAGCGGGTCCAGGAGCCGCCGGAGCGGGTGGCCCTGGTCCGCAACGGCGCGCCGACCGGCGCCGACGCCGGCGGGGCGATGGCCTGCGCCGAGATCGAGTTCCGCCTCCATCTCGGCGGCCGCGGCCCGTGGGCCGAGGTGCGGACCGCCGACCTGACCACCGAGTACGTCCGCCTTAACTCGGAGTACACCACGTGAGGCCCCGCCGGCAACGGATCCGGTCCCTCACCGTCGGACGGCCCCGGAGGAGCGCATCGTGACCATCCCGACACTGGACGACCTGCAGGCCAAGGCGGCCGCCGTGCACGAGGCGCTGCCGTGGATCAAGCGCCTGGCCGGCCGCACGGTGGTGGTCAAGTACGGCGGCGCCGCCATGGGCACGGCCGGCTTCGACGCCTTCGTCGACGACGTGGTGCTGCTCCGCTACGTGGGCGTCGACGTGATCGTGGTGCACGGCGGCGGCCCGGAGGTCAGCCAGCTGATGGCGAGGTTCGGCAAGGAGCCGGTGTTCGTCGACGGCCACCGGGTGACCGACGCGGAGACCATGGACCTGGTCCGAATGGTGCTGGTCGGCCGGGTCAACAAGGCCCTGGTCGGCAGGATCAACACCCACGGGCGGCTGGCGGTCGGGCTCTCCGGGGAGGACGGCCTGCTGCTGGTCGCCAGGCCGCGGGTGGACCCCGGCGGGCGCGACCTCGGCTTCGTCGGCGACGTCGCCGCGGTCGACCCGACCGCCCTGCGCGCCCTCACCGACAAGGGGCTGGTCCCGGTCGTGGCCACGGTGGCCGCCGGGCCGGGCGGCCAGCCCTACAACGTCAACGCGGACGCGGCGGCCGGCGCCCTCGCGGCCGCGCTCGGGGCCGAGAAGCTCGTCTACCTCACCGACGTCGAGGGCCTGTACGCCGACCTCGACGACCCGTCCTCCCTCCTCCACCAGCTCGGCGTCGCGGAGGTCGAGGCGCTGCTGGCGGGCGGGGGAGCGGCGGCCGGCATGCTGCCGAAGCTCAGCGGCATCGCGGCCGCCCTGCGCGGCGGCGTGCGCCGCGCCCACATCCTGGACGGGCGCCGCGAGCACGCCCTGCTGCTGGAGCTGTTCACCGACTCGGGGGTGGGAACCATGATCCATGCCGATCCGGCCGATGGGGAGGTGGTGGCGTGACACCCTCGCTGCCGCAGCGGGAGGCGGCCGTGCTGTGGCCGACCTACGCGCGGCCCCAGGTGGAGTTCGTGCGCGGCCAGGGCGTGCGCCTCTGGGACTCGCGCGGGCGCGAGTACCTCGACTTCCTCGGCGGGATCGCGGTGGTCGCCGCCGGCCACGCCCACCCCGACGTGGTGGCCGCGGTCACCACGCAGCTCGGCACCCTCGGCCACACCTCCAACCTGTACTTCACCGGCCCCCAGGTCGAGCTGGCCGAACGGCTGGTCGACCGCTTCGGCGGCGACGCCAAGGTGTTCTTCTCCAACTCCGGCGCCGAGGCCAACGAGGCCGCCATCAAGGTGGCGAGGCGCTGGAGCCGGGCCGCCAGGGGCGCGGACGCCACCGGCATCGTCGCGGCCCTCGGCGGCTTCCACGGCCGCACCCTCGCCACCCTGGCCGCCACCGGCAAGCCGGCCATGCACCCGCCGTTCCAGCCGCTGCCGCCCGGCTTCACCCACGTCCCCTTCGGCGACGCCGACGCCCTACGGGCCGCCGTCGGGCCGGGTACCGCCGCGGTGCTGCTGGAGCCCATCCAGGGCGAGGCCGGCATCCGGGTCCCGCCCGCCGGCTACCTGCGGGCGGCACGGGAGATCACCGCCGAGGCCGGCGTGCTGCTGATGCTCGACGAGATCCAGTCCGGCATGGGCCGCACCGGCCGGCTGTTCGCCCACCAGCACGAGGGCATCCGGCCCGATGTGGTCACCATGGCCAAGGCGCTCGGCTCCGGCTACCCGATCGGGGCGACGATCGCCAGCAGCGAGGTCGCCGACGCCATGCAGGTGGGTGACCACGGCACCACCTTCGGGGGCAACCCGGTCGCCTGCGCCGCCGCGCTCGCCACCCTCGACGTGGTCGAGCCGCTGCTCGGCGGCCACGTCGACAAGGTCTCGGCCCGCCTGGCCGACGGCCTCCAGGAGCTGCGCTGGCGCCTGGTCGGCCGCTCCACCTGGGCGCCCGGCGGGGAGGACGGCGACCCGCTGCCCGGTGCCGAGGTGCGCGGGGCAGGGCTGTGGTTCGCGCTGGACCTGGGCGAGCAGGCGCCGGTCCCCGCCAAGCAGGTCGCCCTTGCGGCGCTCGGCCGCGGCCTGGTCGTCAACCCGGTCACCGACACCGCGCTGCGCCTGGCCCCGCCGCTGGTGGTGACCGAGGAGGAGGTCGACGAGGGCCTCGCCCGGCTGGCAGGCGCGCTCGGAGAGGTGGGCATGTGTCGCTGAAGGCCGCCCGCCAGCGGGCCCTTGCCGCGCTGCTGCGCACCAGGCAGGTCTCCAGCCAGGCCCGCGTGCTGGAGCACCTGCGCATGCAGGGCTTCGACGCCACCCAGGCGACCGTCTCCCGCGACCTCGAGGACCTCGGCGCGGTCAAGGTCCGCGGGTCCGACGGCCGCCTGGTCTACGCCCTGCCGGAGCCGGACGGCCAGGACGCCGACCACGACGAGGTCCGCAGGGTGCTCGGCGCGTCGCTGCTGGCGATCGTGCCGAGCGGCAACCTGGTGGTGCTACGCACCCCGCCGGGGCACGCCAACGTGCTCGCCTCCACCCTCGACCACGCCGGCCTCGCCGGGATCGCCGGGACCATCGCCGGCGACGACACCGTGCTGGTCGTCTGCGCCGAGCGCACCCCCGGCCGCGCCATCGCCAGGCAGCTCGCCGCCATGGCCGTCACACCGCCCAAGGGCATTGAGCCGGGGGCTATCGCCTCCGGCTACTTGAGCCCCCGGACCCCCATCGAAGCCCCCGAACCCTACCGAGGAGCGTCCGCATGAGCCCAGCCGCCTCCGACCTGGTCGTGCTCGCCTACTCCGGCGGGCTGGACACCACCGTGTCCGTCCACCGGCTCACCCACGAGCAGGGACGTTCGGTGGTGGCCCTGCTGGCCGACGTCGGCCAGGGCGAGGACCTCGCCCGGCTCGCCGCCCGCGCCAGGGACGTCGGCGCGGTGGACGCGGTGGTGGTGGACGCCCGCGAGCGCTTCGCGGCCGAGTTCCTGGCGCCCGCGATCCGCGCCAACGCCCTCTACGAGGGCCGCTACCCGCTGGTCTCGGCCCTGTCCCGGCCGCTGATCGCCCAGCTCCTGGTCGAGGAGGCCAGGCGCAGGGGCGCGGGCGCGCTCGCCCACGGCTGCACCGGCAAGGGCAACGACCAGGTCCGCTTCGAGGTCAGCTGCGGCGCGCTGGCGCCCGACCTGGAGGTGCTCGCCCCGGTCAGGGACTGGGCGATGAGCCGGCCGGAGGCGATCGCCTACGCCGACAAGCACGGCATCGACCTCGGCTGGATCACCGAGGCGAAGCCGTACTCGGTCGACCAGAACCTGTGGGG
>DASYRU010000247.1:0-4461 GCA_036004165.1 Actinomycetota bacterium | reverse complement strand
GCAGGTCGCCTGGCTGGCCGGGGTGGCCGACGACCTGCTGCTGACGGCGGCCGACGTGGAGCGGGTGGCCGAGTGCGCCAGGCAGGTGCGTGCCGCCTGCGAGCTGGCCGGGCGGGAGCCCGGCACGCTGGGGATCGCGGCGCGGCTGCCGGTCTCGGTCGGGCGGACGGTGGCCGAGGCGAGGGCGCGCTGGGATGCCGAACCGGCCTTCGCCGCGCTCGGGCCGCCGGAACGGGCGGGCGTGTTCGGCACCCTGGAGCAGTGCCACGAGCGGGTGATCTCGCTGGCGCACGCCGGGGTCACCGACCTGCGCTGCGTGCTGCCAAACGCCGCCGACGTCCACGACGTGATCGCCCAGGTGACCGCCATGAGCGTCGGCACGGTCGACAAGCTGGCCCCCGGCGCCCCCCGCTCCCCCGCCCCGCCGCCGCCGGAGGGCTGGGGCGGCCGCCCCCGCTTCCCCTCCGGTGTCCCTGAGCCCCCGCCCAGCTAGCGCCGGGACGCCTCAGCGGCGCCGCACCTGCTCGCTGACCTGCTTGGCGGCAGCCAGCAGCAGCGGCAGGAACTGCTCGCGGAGCTGCTGGACGCTGACACGGCCGGCGTGCCCGGAGACGTTCATGGCGGCCACCACCCGGCCGGCGCGGTCGCGCACGGGCGCGGCGATCGAGCGGACGCCGTCCTCCAGCTCCTGGTCGACCAGCGCCCAGCCCTGGCCGCGGACCTCCTGCAGGATGCCACGCAGGCGGGCCGGGTCGGTGACCGTGCGCGGGGTGAGCGCGCGCAGCTCCACCCGGGCCAGGTGCTCGTCGAGCGCGGCCGGGCCCAGGGCGGCCAGCAGCACCCGGCCCAGCGAGGTCGGGTAGGCGGGCAGCCTGGCGCCGACGCTGAGGTTGACCGCCATCACCCGCCTGGCCGGCACCCTGGCCACGTAGACCACCTCGGCGCCGTCCAGGGTGGCCGCCGAGCACGACTCCCCGGTCCGCTCGGCCAGCTCGGCCATGTGCGGCTCCGCGCCCTCCCACAGGTCCAGCGACGACAGGTAGGCGTAGCCGATGGCCAGCACCCTCGGCGTCGGCAGGAAGCGCCGGCCCTCCGCGCGGACGTAGCCCAGCTCCTCGAGGGTCAGCAGGATGCGCCGGGCGGTGGCCCGGGTGAGCCCGGTGAGGCTGGCCGCCTCGCTGAGGGTGACCGCGGGATGCTGGCGCGAGAACACCTGCAGGACCGCCAGCCCGCGTGCCAGGCTCTGGATAAAATGCCGTTCTGACCTGGTTGACATGGCGCAACCCCGATGGGAACCTGTGCCGAGGGCGTACAACTGTACGCTATGCGCACACTTCTCGTCGAGGCGCCCGGGGCCGCATCGGGGGCGGAGGGGCGGACCCGGGACCGACCGGAAGGAGTGGTTCTGGTTGTCCCGATTCACCACCAAGTTCGGCTCGCTTGACCACTACGAGAAGGGCCGCCTCGAGATCATCGACGACGAGCCGCAGCACTACGCGTTCTCCAACGTCTACGAGGTCGCCTCCCGCTCCAAGCCCTACGAGAAGGTCGCCGTCGGCCAGAACCGCAAGTACGTGCTGGAGGCGATCCGGGCCGAAGGCACCTCGGCGTGGCGGACCTGCTCCCACGACGAGTTCGCGCTGGTGATGGACGGTGAGGTCCGCGTCGAGCTGGTCAAGGTCTCCGACCAGCAGCGCCCGGCGCCCGAGGTGGAGGGCTCCGTCGCCCTGGACGGCGAGCCGGCCGGCCCGCCGATGGGCGAGATCGTCGCCCGCCGCGGCCACATGGCGCTGCTGCCCCACGGCGCCGCCTACCGCTTCCACGCCGAGCGTCCCGGGGTGATCCTGATGCAGACCATCGAGGGACGCGACACCGTCTTCAAGTGGGCGGAGATCATCCAGACGACCTCGTAGCACGGCAACCAGGAGGTATCCCGACATGGCGACGATCGAGGCCGAGCCCACCGTCGAGGTCCGCTCCGGCGAGCCCAACGCCCAGGGCTACCGTCCCTTCGAGCTCGGCGAGTTCAAGTTCCGCCGCGACGACTACTTCGTCTACATCGACTGGCCGACCGGCAGCCACGTGATGAGCGCCGACGCCTTCCTGAAGGCGCTGCAGCGCGACGTGGCCTGGGACTTCTTCTACGGGATCGTCAACTTCGACGGCGTCATCGGCACCGTCAACCACTACGGCACCGTCGACCTGTTCGCCGGCCGCTACAACGACGGCTACCGCAAGGCCGAGCTCGACCACCTCGAGAACATGCCGACGCCGGTGATCCGCGAGACCTTCAAGGTCATGCTCGACGACTGGACCAACGCCACCTTCGACCCGTTCGCCAGCCCGGACGAGACCGGCTCGGCCTTCGGCCCCAAGAACGGCGACAACCGCAAGGCGGTCACCCGCCACCGGGTCACCGCCAAGCGCATGGTCGGCGTCCCCGGCGACGAGGGCGTGCGCAGCGACGAGGTCGGCTTCCCGGTCAACCGCCAGTTCACCGACGTCCCCCAGGACGAGCCGGAGATCCGCGCGGAGCCCGGCTTCGAGGGCGAGGTGTGCGGCTTCAGCCTGTTCGCCTACCTGTCCCGCTCGGACGTGACCTGGAACCCCTCGGTCGTCTCGGCCTGCAAGGACAGCCTGTTCTGCCCGACCACCGAGGAGTACATCCTGCCGATCATCCACGGCAACGACCGGGTCGAGTGGTTCGTGCAGCTGTCGGACGAGATCTACTGGGAGGTCGAGGACCGCGACACCGGCCAGATCCGCTCCAAGGTGGTGATGCGGCCGGGTGACGTGGCCGCCATGCCGGCCGACATCCGCCACCAGGGCTACGCGCCGAAGCGCTCGATGCTGCTGGTGTGGGAGAACGCCGACCTCGAGCTGCCGGCGCTGATCTCCAGCGGCAAGCTGCCGACCTACCCGGTCGAGCTGTAGTCGGGCTCGCGATGGCGGCCGCGCCGGCGCCGACCCGGCTGTTCATCGGGGGCGAGTTCGTCGACGCCGCCGAGGGGGCGACCTTCGCGGTCCGCAACCCGCACGACGACGGCCACCTGGCCGACGTGGCCGAGGCCAGGGCGGAGGACGTTGACCGGGCGGTGGCGGCCGCCCGGTCGGCCTTCCCCGCCTGGAGCACCGCCGCCGCCGCCGAGCGTGGCCGGCTGCTGCTGCGGCTGGCCGACGCCGTCGAGGCCAACGCCGAGGAGCTCGCCAGGCTGGAGTCGACCGACACCGGCCACCCGATCCGCGACTCCAGCCGGCTGGACGTGCCCCGCACGGCCGCCACCTTCCGCTACTTCGGCGGCATGGCCGACAAGTACGAGGGGACGGTGGTCCCGGTCGAGCGGGGCTTCCTCAACTACGTGCTGCGCCAGCCGGTCGGGGTGGTCGGCCAGATCGTGCCGTGGAACTTCCCGCTGATGTTCTGCAGCTGGAAGCTGGGGCCTGCCCTCGCCGCCGGCAACACGGTGGTGCTCAAGCCGGCCGAGCTGACGCCGCTGTCCTCGCTGCGCATCGCCGAGCTGATCGCCGAGGTCGGCTTCCCGCCCGGGGTGGTGAACGTGGTCCCCGGCTTCGGGCACACCGCCGGCGCCCACCTGGCGGCCCATCCCGGGGTGCAGAAGCTCTCCTTCACCGGCTCCACCGAGGTCGGCCGGCGCATCGTCGAGGCGTCCGCCGGCAACCTCAAGCGCCTGCAGCTGGAGCTGGGCGGCAAGGGCGCCAACATCGTCTTCGCCGACGCCGACCTGGACGCGGCCGTCAACGGCTCGGCCTTCGCGATCTTCCACAACCAGGGCCAGGCGTGCATCGCCGGCTCCCGGCTGCTGCTCGAGCGACCGGTCGCGGCCGAGTTCCAGGAGCGGTTCGTCGCCCTCGCCCGCTCGATCCGGCTCGGCGACCCGCTCGAGGTGGCCACCGAGATGGGGCCGCTCACCTCCCCCGAGCACCGCGACCGCGTGCTCGGCTACGTCAAGGTCGCGGTCGACGAGGGCGGCGAGGTGCTGTGCGGCGGGCACCCCCCCGAGGACCCGGCGCTTGCCCGCGGCTGCTACGTGGAGCCGACCGTGGTCCGCGCCGACCAGCGCAGCCGGGTCAACCGCGAGGAGGTCTTCGGGCCGTTCGTGACCGTCAGCACCTTCTCCGGCGAGGAGGAGGCGCTGCAGCTGGCCAACGCGGTCGACTACGGGCTCGGCGGCGGGCTGTGGACCCGCGACCTGGCGCGGGCCCACCGGGTGGCGGGCGCCATCCGCTCCGGGATGGTCTGGGTCAACAGCTACAAGCGGGTCGGCCCCGGGTCGCCGTTCGGCGGCGTGGGCGACTCCGGCTACGGCCGCGAGATGGGCTTCGAGGCGATGCACGGGTACACCGATCCCAAGTCGGTCTGGGTCAACGTCGACGCGGACCTGCCCGTCTGGTACCCGCGTTGACGACCCCCTCCGCCTCGTTCACCTATGAGGCGCTGCC
>DASYRU010000246.1:0-4454 GCA_036004165.1 Actinomycetota bacterium | reverse complement strand
GCACCGCCGCGATGATCGTGCTCTCCGAGGACGTCTGCATCGTCCGCGCCTGCCTGAACTTCACCGAGTTCTACGCCCACGAGTCCTGCGGCAAGTGCACCCCCTGCCGCGAGGGCACCGACTGGATGCGCAAGATCCTGGCCCGGCTCGAGACCGGGCAGGGCCGGGAGCAGGACATGGACACGCTCAAGGACATCTGCGACTCGATCTTCGGGCGTTCCTTCTGCGCCCTCGGCGACGGGGCGGTCAGCCCGATCGTCTCCGGCCTCAAGCACTTCCGCGACGAGTTCAGCGAGCACCTCGGCGGCGGCTGCCCGTTCCCGGGCTCCCGGGTCGCCGTCGGGGCGCACTAGGAGACCCATCCATGCCCGACAGGCCGACGACCGTGAAGGTCACCATCGACGACCAGGAGCTCGAGGTCGCCCCTGGCACCCTGGTCATCCGGGCCGCCGAGCAGCTGGGGATCGTGATCCCGCGCTTCTGCGACCACCGGCTGCTCGCCCCTCTCGGCGCCTGCCGGCAGTGCCTGGTCGAGGTGGGCGGGCAGCGCAAGCCGCTCACCGCCTGCACCACCACCGTGACCGACGGCATGGTGGTCAAGACCCAGCAGACCTCCGAGGTGGCAAGGGCCGGCCAGGAAGGCACCCTGGAGCTGCTGCTCATCAACCATCCCCTCGACTGCCCGATGTGCGACAAGGGCGGGGAGTGCCCGCTGCAGGACCAGACCCTCTGGCACGGGCCGGGGGAGACCAGGTTCACGGAGACCAAGCGGCACTTCGAGAAGCCGATCAAGATCTCCGAGACGGTGCTGCTGGACCGGGAGCGCTGCGTGCTCTGCGCCCGCTGCACCCGCTTCTCCAGCGAGGTCGCCGGCGACCCGTTCATCGAACTGTTCGAGCGCGGGGCGCTGGAGCAGGTGGCGATCTACGAGGACGAGCCCTACCGCAGCCATTTCTCCGGCAACGTGGTGCAGATCTGCCCGGTCGGCGCGCTCACCTCGCCCTCCTACCGGTTCCAGGCCAGGCCCTTCGACCTCTCCTCCAGCGACGGGATCTGCAACCACTGTGCCTCCGGCTGCAACCTGCGCGTCGACGCCCGCAGAGGACAGGTCACCCGCCAGCTCGCCCGTGACAACGACGAGGTCAACGAGGCGTGGAACTGCGACCGCGGTCGCTACGGCTTCGCCTCCGCCCAGTCCCCACAGCGGCTGCTGATCCCCCAGATCGCCGAGGAGGGCGAGCTGCGGACCGCCTCCTGGTCGGAGGCGCTGCGCCGGGCCGCCGACGGGATCAGGGCGGCCAGGGCCAAGGGGGTCGGGGTGCTGGTCGGCGGCCACCTGACCGACCAGGACGCCTACGCGCTGCAGAAGCTGGCGCGGGTGACCTTCGGCAGCAACAACGTCGACGCCCGCAGCTGGCCGGAAGCCGACGCCGACGCGGCCGCCGTCGCCAGGGTCGCCGGGCTGCCGGCCGGCGCCGGCGGCGCTCCCACCTACCGGGAGCTGGAGGCGGCCAAGGCGGTGGTGTTGGTCGACCTCGACCCCCACGAGGAGTCGCCGATCCTGTTCCTGCGGCTGCGCAAGGCCGCCGTGCGCCGGGGCGTCCCGGTGGTCGCGGTCGGCCCGCGGGCAGGGCGCCTGGCCGAGTTCGCCACGGTCGTCGCCACCCGCCCCGGCGGCGAGCCCGAGGCGCTGGAGCGGATCGGCCGCGGCGAGGGCGACGCCGGCCGCCTGGTCCAGGACGCCGGCGCGGACGCCGTCGTCCTTGCCGGCTGGCGCGGGGCGGCCGGTGGCGGGCTGGCGGCGGCCGCCCGGCTCGCAGACGCCCTCGGCGCCGGCTTCGCCTGGGTGCCACGAAGGGCCGGCGACCGCGGCGCCCTCGACGCCGGCGCCAGGCCGCACCTGCTCCCCGGCGGCCGCCGGGTGGCCGACGAGGCGGCCAGGGCCGAGCTGGCGGACGCCTGGGGCAGCGAGCTGCCGCCCGAGCCGGGCCTCGACGGCCCCGCGATGCTCCGGGCGGCGGCCGATGGCGAGCTCGGCGTGCTGGTGCTGGCCGGGGTCGACCTGGTCCGCGACCACGGGCCCCGCGAGCTGGCCGAGCGGGCCCTGGAGCGGGCCTTCGTGATCGCCGTCGACCACCAGGTCAACGACACCACCAGACACGCCGACGTGCTGCTGCCTGCGGTCGTCCACGCCGAGACCGAGGGCACCTACACCGACTGGGAAGGGCGGGTGCAGGCCAGCCACCCGGCCGTCCCGGTCGGCGGCGCCGCCCAGACGGTCTGGGAGCTGGCGGACCAGCTGTCGGTCCGGCTCGGCGTCGACCTCGGCCTCGCCACCCTCGAGCGGGTCGCCGCCGAGACCGCGCGGTTCCGCACCCGCCCGCCGGGGGAGACCGGGGGGGCAACAAGCGCCCCCCCGGTCTCCGAAGCCACGCCCGAGGCCGAGCCGGCGCCAGACCAGCGGGAGCAGGCCGAGCACGCCGACGCCGCCGCGCTCGCGCTGGTCAGCTACCCGCTGCTGCTGGACGGGGCGTCGCTGCTGGCGAGGGCGGCCGACCTGAACCGGGAGACGCCAGCCGCCTTCGTCGAGCTCCACCCCGACGACGCCGGCCGCCTCGGCCTGGCCGACGGCGCCGCCGCCGAGCTCGACTTCGGCGAGGAGCGCACCGCCCGCCTGCCGGTCAGGGTGACCACCGCCGTCGCCCCCGGCTGCCTGTTCGTCCCGGCCAACCAGCCCGACCTGGCCCTGCGGGCGCTGCTGGGCCCGTCGCCGGCGCTGCCGGTCACGGTCAAGGCGGCGAAGGAGGCAGCGGCGTGAGCGCCGGAGGGGTTTGGGGAACCCCAAAGGGGGTGCCCCAATGAATGAAGCTCTGTGGGACGTGGTCATCCTGCTGGTCAAGGTGGTCGGCGTGTTCGCCTTCCTGATGGTGAGCGTGCTGTTCATCATCTGGCTCGAGCGGCGGGTGGTGGCCTTCATGCAGACCCGGGTGGGGCCCAACCGTGCCGGCCCCTTCGGGGTGCTCCAGTCCCTGGCGGACGGGATCAAGCTGTTCTTCAAGGAGGACGTGCGCCCCAGCAACGCCGACCGGGTCCTGTACGGGCTGGCCCCGGTCATCATGATGGTGCCGGCGTTCCTGTCGATCTCGGTGATCCCGTTCGGGACAAACTTCGGCAGCCAGCGTGCCCAGCTCACCGATCTCAACGTCGGCCTGCTGTTCGTGCTGGCCATGGGCAGCCTGCAGGTCTACGGCATCGTGCTGGCCGGCTGGGCGTCCGGGTCGAACTACCCGCTGCTGGGCGCCGTCCGCTCCTCGGCCCAGATGATCAGCTACGAGATCGCGCAGGGCCTTTCGCTGGTCGGGGTGTTCATGACCGCGGGGACCCTCTCGGCCGCCGGCATCGTGGCCGCCCAGCACGGCGACCCGCTGCTCGGCTTCATCCCCCGCTGGTACGTGATCTTCCAGTTCCCCCTGTTCCTGGTCTTCCTGCTGTCCGGCATCGCCGAGACCAACCGGGCACCCTTCGACCTGCCGGAGGCCGAGTCGGAACTGGTCGGCGGCTACCACACCGAGTATTCGGGGGTGAAGTTCGCCCTGTTCTTCCTGGCCGAGTACCTGAACGTGATCACCGTCTCGGCCGTCGCCGCCACCGCCTTCCTCGGCGGGCCGGACGGCCCGGTGCTCGACTTCCTGCCGTGGCTGTGGCCGCTGCTGTGGTTCGCCGTCAAGGTCTACGCCTTCATCTTCCTGTTCATCTGGCTGCGGGCGACCCTGCCGCGGCTCCGCTTCGACCGGCTGATGGGCTTCGGCTGGAAGGTGCTCATCCCGGTCGCGTTCGGCTGGGTCGCGGTCACCGCGGTGGTGCTGGTCGTCGACGTCACCCTGCCCCGCCCGGTGCTGCTGGGCGCCATCGCGGTGCTGCTCCTGCTGCTGCTGCTCTCGTTGCTGCTGCCGTCGTCGGACAAGCAGGCGTCCAGCGACACCGCCGCCCCCGGAGGCTCCATCCCATGATGCCAAGCGAGATCCTGAAGGGGCTGTCGGTCACCTTCCGGAGCATGTTCCGCAGGCGGAACACCATCCAGTACCCGGAGCAGAAGCGGCCGACCGCACCCCGGTTCCACGGCCGCCATCTGCTGAACCGCTACCCCGACGGCCTGGAGCGCTGCATCGGCTGCGAGCTGTGCGCCTACGCCTGCCCGGCCGACGCCATCTACGTCCAGGGCGCCGAGAACACCCCGCAGGCGCGCTGGTCGGTGGGGGAGCGCTACGCCGCCATCTACCAGATCAACTACAACCGCTGCATCTTCTGCGGGCTCTGCATCGAGGCCTGCCCCACCAGGGCCCTGACCATGACCAACGAGTACGAGCTGTCCGCCCCGACCCGCCGGGGACTGGTCTACGACAAGCCCGACCTGCTGGCGCCGGTGCCGGCCGGCGCCAAGGCGCCGCCGCACG
>DASYRU010000245.1:0-6234 GCA_036004165.1 Actinomycetota bacterium | reverse complement strand
AGCCACTGCCACTGGCTGTTCCAGCACAACGGCGGCGTCTTCCTGCCGCCGTGGGGCAAGGCCGAGCAGTGGCTGCTGTCGGTCCAGCACAGCACCGACGACGTCGCCCGATTCCTGGCCAACTTCGACGCCTTCGCCGACGCGGTCGGCCGCTGACCGCCCGGGGGCTTCAGCCGGCGGGCCGGCGGTTACGATCTTCCCGGGGGGAGCGTCGCCGAGAGAGGTCGCTGCCATGGGTGGAGGCGAGGTCCGGCTGGTCGGGCTGGTCAAGCGGTTCGACGATGTGATCGCGGTCGACGGCGTCGACCTGCAGGTGGCCGGCGCCGTCCGGGTCCTCCCCCCCACCCCGGAGGCGCCGGCGGCGCCGGCCGCCGACGACGCCGGGGTCCTGACCGCTCCCGTCAGCGCGGCTCCCCGGTGTCCAGCTCGGCCAGCAGCCGCTTGGGGGCGACCATGCGGTAGGCGTCCAGCACCAGCTCGGCGACCTCGTCCCAGTCGACCGGCACGTCCAGGTACACGCCGAGCCAGCCGCGATGCCCCACGTACGGCGGCACGAAGAACCGTTCGGGGTCCGAGGCGACCAGCGCCGCCTGCGCGCCCGGCGGGGCGGCGCACCAGAAGGCCAGGCGGTCGTCGTGGTGGCGGTCCGCGTAGGTCACGAACACCTTCCGGTCGCGCACGAACCAGGTCGGCTCCCCGTGGCTCTGCCGTTCGTTGGTCTCCGGCAGCGCCAGGCACAGCCGCCGCAACGCCGGCAGCGGGTCGCTGGCCATGGCAGGGTCAGCTGGCGCCGACGCCGGAGGCGGCCTCGCTGGCGCCGGAGGAGCGGGCGGCGCGGACGGGCGGCCGCAGCCGCAGGAGCCGCGCGCGGTCCTCCGGGCCCCAGCCGAAGCCGAGCTCGCGGGCGCAGACGTCCATGCACAGGTCGAACATGCGCTCGGCGGGCACGTCGGGGTCGCCGAGCACCACCTGGATGGCGAGGCCGTCGATCAGCGCCGTCAGCCGCTGCGAGAAGTCGCCGGCGTCGACCTTGGCGAACTCCCCGTCCCGCTGGCCCTGGACGACGATGCCGGCGACCGTCTCCCGCCAGCGGCGGTCCAGCACCTCGCGGTCCCTGGCCACGTCGGCCTTGCGCGGCGCGCGGGCCCACATGTCCAGCCACAGCACCCATTCCTCGGAGAAGCCGGCCTCGCCCTCGCCGAACGAGCAGGACAGCTGCACCAGGCGCACCAGCCGGTCGCGGGCGGTGGACAGGTCGGCGAGGGCGCCGGCGGTGTCGCTGTAGAAGCGCTCCTCGGCGTAGGTCAGCGCCTCCCGCAGGAGCTGGTCCTTCTCCTTGAAGTAGTAGATGACCAGGGCCGGGCTGGCCTCGGCGCGCCTGGCGACATCCTGGATGCGCGTGTCGCACAGCCCTCGCTCGGCGATCACGTGGACGGCCGCCTCGAGGATCTGGCGCCGGCGGGCGTCCGAGAGCTTGCGTCGTGGGCTCATGCCTGCTCCATGCTGTCGGCGACTGGCTGAGTATGGCCCCCTGGGCTTGCCGCTGCCTCACAACAATTTTAGACTGAACGTTCAGTCAAACACCACGGGGCGGAGGGCGCCATGGCCGCGACCTGGGACGCGATCGTGATCGGCGGCGGCCACAACGGGCTGGTGGCAGGCGCCTACCTGGCCAGGGCGGGGGCGCGCACGGTGGTGCTGGAGGCAAGGCACAAGACCGGCGGTGCGGCCGCCACCGACGCGCCCTGGCCGGAGGCGCCGGACATCAAGGTCACGCGGCTGTCGTACGTGATGAGCCTGATGCCGCCGAGCATCATCGCTGACCTGGAGCTGGAGCGGCACGGCTACAAGGTCTTCCCGATGGGCCCCTACTACCAGGCCTGGCCCGACGGCCGCTCGCTCAAGCTGTACGCCGACGACGCCCGCCGCAACCACCAGCAGGTCTCCGCCTTCTCCAGGCGCGACGCCGACGCCATGCCACGATGGGACGCCTGGCTGGCCGGCCTGGCCGCGGTGCTCGGGCCGCTGCTGATGGAGACCCCGCCCAAGCTCGGCTCGCGCCGCCCGAGCGACCTGCGCGAGCTGCTGCGGCTGGTCTGGCGGCACCGCGGGCTGGACGTGCGCACGGTCGGCGACGCGACCAGGCTGATGACCATGAGCATCAGCGACCTGCTCGGCGACTGGTTCGAGTCCGAGCAGGTCAAGGCCG
This sequence comes from Actinomycetota bacterium, assembly GCA_036004165.1. Classification (GTDB taxonomy): domain Bacteria; phylum Actinomycetota; class CALGFH01; order CALGFH01; family CALGFH01; genus CALGFH01. The sequence continues at coordinate 4,025 of DASYRU010000245.1, read as the reverse complement.
CGCTCGCCATCAACGGGGTGATCGGGACCTGGGGCGGGCCCGACTCGCCGGGCACCGCCTACGTGATGGCCCACCACTCGATCGGCGACATCGGCGACGGCCACCTCGGCAACTGGGGCTTCCCGGAGGGCGGCATGGGGGCGGTGGCCGACGCCATCCGCCGCTCCGCGGAGGAGCTGGGCGCGACCGTCCGCACCGGCGCGCCGGTGGAGCGGGTGCTGGTGTCGGGGGGCCGGGCCCGCGGGGTGGTGCTGCGCGGCGGCGAGGAGCTGCACGCCCGGGTGGTGGTGACCGCCGTCCACCCGAGGATCACCTTCCTGGAGCAGCTCGACCGGGCCGAGCTGCCGGCCGACTTCGTGACCGACATCCAGCGCTGGAAGTCCCGCAGCGGGGTGGTCAAGATCAACCTGGCGCTGGCCGAGCTGCCCGACTTCACCGCCGACCCCGGCACCGAGGCCGGCGAGCACCACACCGGCGCGGTCGAGATGGCCCTGTCGCTCGACTACATCGAGCGGGCGTTCCAGGACGCCAAGCAGGGCCGCGGGGCGGCGCAGCCGTTCTCGGACGGCTGCATCCCCACGGTGTTCGACAAGACGCTGGCCCCGGAGGGCGTCCACGTCATGTCGCTGTTCACCCAGTGGTGCCCGCACGAGTGGGCCGACGCGCCCCACACCGAGGAGCTGGAGGCCTACGCCGACCGGATGGTCGACTGCTACGCCGACGTCGCGCCCAACCTGAAGGGCGCGATCCTCCACCGCGAGGTCATCGGGCCGTGGCAGATGGAACAGGAGTACGGGCTGGTCGGCGGCAACATCTTCCACGGCGAGCTGTCGGTCGAGCAGCTGTTCCACATGCGGCCGGCGCCCGGCTACGCCGACTACCGCAGCCCGATCGCCGGTCTCTACCAGGCCAGCTCGGCCACCCATGGCGGTGGCGGGGTGTGCGGCATCCCCGGCCACCACGCGGTCCGGGCGATCCTGGCCGACCGCAGGCGCACCAAGCGGCGGCCGCCCAGGTCGTGAACTGGCACGGCCGACCCCTCGCCCCGATGCTGGAGGCACGCTCGGTGGCGGTGGTCGGCGCCAGCGCCCGGGCGGGGTCGTTCGGCCAGCAGCTCCTCTCCCAGCTGCTGCGGGGCGGCTACCAGGGGACGGTCCACCCGGTCAACCCCCGCTACCCGGAGGTGCTCGGACTCCCCTGCCGGCCCTCCCTGGCCGAGCTGCCGGGGCCGGTCCACCTGGCGGTGCTGGCGGTCCCCAACCACGCGCTGGAGGCGGAGCTGCAGGCGGCCGCCGACGCCGCCATCCCGGCCGCGGTGATCTTCGCCAGCTGCGCCCCCAAGGGGCTGGCCGAGCGGCTGCGGGCGATCGCCGAGGCGGCCGGGATGGCGGTCTGCGGCGGCAACGGCATGGGCTTCTTCAACCTCGAGCAGCGCCTGCGGGTCTGCGGCTACCCCGAGCCGGAGGACCTGCCGTGCGGGCCGGTCGCGGTGGTCAGCCATTCCGGGTCGGTGTTCTCGGCGCTGCTCCACAACCAGCGGGGGCTCCGCTTCAACCTGGTCGTCTCCTGCGGCATGGAGCTGGTCACCAGCGCCGCCGCCTACCTCGACCACGCCCTGGAGCTGGAGAGCACCCGGGTGGTGGCGTTGTTCCTGGAGACCGTCAGGGAGCCGGCCGCGTTCCGGGCGGCGCTGGCCAAGGCGGCCGACCGGGGCGTGCAGGTGGTCGCCCTGAAGGTCGGCCGCAGCCGCGCCGGCGGGGCGATGGTGGCCGCCCACTCCGGCGCCCTCGCCGGCGAGGACGGCGCCTACCAGGCGCTGTTCGACGCCTACGGGGTGGCGCGGGTGGACACCCTCGACGAGCTGGCCGACACCTGCGAGCTGTTCGCCGCCGGCCGCCCGGCCTTCCCTGGCGGGCTGGCCGCCATCCACGACTCCGGCGGCGAGCGGGCCCACCTGATCGACCTGGCCGAGGAGCGTGCGGTGCGGTTGGCCGGGATCTCCGAGGCGACCAGGCGGCGGCTGGCGGCCGTGCTGGAGCCAGGGCTGCCTGCCACCAACCCGCTGGACGCCTGGGGCACCGGCAACGACGCCGACGCCATCTTCGCCGCCTGCATCCGCGCGCTGCTGGAGGACCCCGACACCGCCGCCCTGGCGATCAACCTGGACCTCACCACCGAGCCCACCCCCGAGACCAGCTACACCGGCCTGGCCGTCGACGCGTTCCAGTGCACCCGCAAGCCGGTCGCGGTGATCGGCAGCCTGGCCGCCGCCATCGACCCGGCCGACGCCGCCCTTCTGCGGGCCGCCGGCGTCCCCGTGCTGGAGGGCACCGCCACCGGGCTCGCCGCCATGCGCCACCTGCTGGCCGCCCGCGACTTCCACGCCCACCGCCCCCCGGCCTCGGCAAGGCCACCCCCGACACCCACCGGCGGCCGGCGAACGGCCGCGGCGCTGCCCGGGGTGCCCGGCGGGGTGCGGGCGCGGTGGCGGCGGCGGCTGGCGGACGCGGCGCGGCCGCTCGGGGAGGCCGAGGCGCTGGCCATGCTGGCCGACTGGGCCATCCCGGTGGCCGCCGCCGAGACGGTCGACAGCCTGGACGCCGGCCTGGCCGCCGCGCAGCGGCTCGGCTGGCCGGTGGCGCTCAAGACGGCGGCGCCAGGCGTGCGGCACAAGTCGGAGGTGGATGGGGTGCGGCTCGGGCTCGACGGCCTCGAGCGGTTCGCCGCCGCCTACGCCGACCTGGCGGGCCGGCTCGGCCCCTCGGCGGTGGTGGCGATGGCGCCGGCCGGCGTCGAGCTGGCCCTCGGGGTGGTCCACGACCCGCAGTTCGGCCCGCTGGTGATGGTGGCGGCCGGGGGCGTGCTGGTCGAGGCGCTGCGCGACCGCCGCTTCGCGCTGCCCCCGGTGGACGCCCGCCAGGCGCTGGCTCTGCTCGACCGGCTGGCGGTGCGGCCCCTGCTCGACGGCCTCCGCGGCGGGCCGCCGGCCGACCTGGCCGCGGTCGCCGACGCGGTCGTACGCCTGTCGGTCCTGGCGGTCGACCTCGGCGACCGGCTGGCGGCGCTGGACGTCAACCCGCTGATCGCCGGTCCCGCCCGCTGCCTCGCGTCGACGCCCTGGTGGTCCAGGCGCCCAGCTCTGCCGGGCCGAGCTGACCCTGACGACTCGCGGTTGCCGACCTGGAGCCCTACATCGGGGGTCAGCGTCGCATGCAGGAGACCTGGGCCCGCCACGACGACAGGGAGCACTAGCCGGGCACTTGGCCTCCCCCGCGAGGGGCAGACGGAGGAGCGAGTTCCCCCTGCCCGGGCGAGTGCGGGGTCCGTGGCCGCCTGCCAGCATCGCCCCAGCAGGAGAGATCGGCGATGGGAGGCGACCATGGAAGCCGATGGTGGACGGCGATGGGTTGGCGGCGAGGTGGCACTCGGCGGGCTGCTGGTGCTGCTGGGGATCGTGGTCCTGCTCGGTCAGGCGCTCGACCTGGAGGTGGGACGGGTCGGCTGGCCGTTCTTCGTGATCACCCCTGGCCTGGCCCTGCTGGGGGCCGGACTGGCCGCGCCCGGCCGGCTGGGCGAGGTGCTGGCCATGATCGGCGGGCTGATCAGCGTCAACGGGCTGGTGCTGCTGGTCCAGAACGCCACCGACCGGTTCGAGACCTGGGCGTATGCCTGGACGCTGGTCCTGCTGGTCGGTCCTGGGATCGGACGATCGCTGCTGGGGGTGGTGCGCGGCCGCCGCGACCTGGTCGCCGGCGGCGGTCGGCTGATCGCGGCCGGACTGCTCGCCTTCCTCGTGCTGGCGGTGTTCTTCGAGGTCGTGGTCGGGATCGGCGGCCGCGGTGTCGGTGTGCCCAGCGGCTACGCCCTGGCGGCCCTGCTGATCGTGGCCGGCCTTGGCCTGCTCGGCCGTCGGCTGCTGCTGGCCAGCCGGTCGTGAGACCATGAGCCTGCTGAGACGATCCGGTCGCGACACGCTGATTGATACGTGGCCAGTGGCGGTCTGGTCAGGTGGAGCGGGTTGAAGA
>DASYRU010000244.1:0-7101 GCA_036004165.1 Actinomycetota bacterium | reverse complement strand
GTCGCCCAGGGAGGTGGGCGTCGTGCTGCAGGCGGTCAGATACGCGCGGGTGCACCCACGGCGACCATGGCGGTTGCCGAGCGACCCGCCGTCACGATGGGCGGCCGCGACGCAGCTGGAAGCCGTGAGGCGCCCGGCACTGCAGGTGCCGCACGGCCACGCGTGCGCGGCGGCCGGGCCGGCTGGCCGCCTCGCCCGGCATCGGTGGCCGCGGCTGCTTGGCGCGCTGGTGGTCTGCCTGCTGGCCCTGCTGGCGGTCGCGTGCACCAGCCAGGGCGGCCGGCAGGCGACCGCCACCAGCCGGCAGCCGTCCGCCGGGCCGACCCAGCGGGACTACTGGCCAACGGCCGGGTGGCGCACCGCCGCGCCCGGTGACGAGGGCATGGACCCGGCGGTCGTTGCCGATCTGGACCGCCAGGTCCCCGACCAGTACCCGCAGGTGCGCAGCCTGCTGGTGGTGCGCCACGGCTACCTGGTCTACGAGCGCTACTGGCAGGGCTTCGACGCCGCCGACGGCCACGAGATCCACTCGGTGACCAAGAGCGTCATCTCGGCGCTGGTCGGGATCGCCCTGGGCGAGCACAGGTTGCAGGGCCTGGACCAGACCGTCGGGGAGCTGCTGGCCGCCCACCTCCCCAGGCATGCCGACCCGCGGCTTGCCGCGGTCACCGTCCGGCAGCTGCTGACCATGACCGGCGGGCTGCCCGGTGACGACCGGTCCACCGGCGGCGATGCGCGCCTCAGCACGCGCCTGTTCCGCAGCCGCGACTGGCTCCGGCACATCCTGGGCCGGCCGCTGACCGCCGAGCCGGGCACGACCTGGGCCTACAGCAACGCCAGCTCCCATCTGCTGTCGGCGATCGTCGCCGACGCCACCGGCCAGTCCACCCTGGCGTTTGCCCGCGCCAGGCTCTTCAAACCGCTCGGCATCCGCAGCGACAACGCGTCCGAGCCGACGATCCTCACCTGGCCGCCAAGCCCGGCCCAGAACAAGGCCTACGAGCAGGCCGCCGTGGCATGGCCCAAGGACCCACGGGGCTACCACTTCGGCGCCGGCTGGCTGAGGCTGCCCGCCCGCGACCTGGCCAAGTTCGGCTACCTGTACCTCAACGGCGGCCGCTGGGACACCACCCAGGTAGTCCCGGCCGAGTACGTGCGCGCCTCCACCCAACCACACAGCCACCCACCCCAGCTTGGCCCCGACGAGGGCTACGGCTACCAGTGGTGGACGACCAGCGTGAACCTCCATGCCAGCTTTGTCGCCGCCGGCTTCGGCGGGCAGCGCATCCAGGTCATGCCCGACCTGGACCTGGTGGTGGTCATCACCGCCGACGCCGCCCAGGAGCGCTTCGACGCCGGGTCCCTGGTCGGCCAGACGGTCGTCCCGGCCGTCAGCGCCTAGCATCACGATCGGCGGGGAGGCTCGTCGGCCTCTGCGAGGCGTTTGATGGCCGCCAGCCTGGTGTCCCATTCGGCGGCGAGGCCGGCCAGCCAGCGGGCGGTCGCGTCCAGGCGCTCGGGGCGCACGGTGTAGCGCACCTCGCGGCCCCGGCGGACGCCGCGCACGAGGCCGGCCCGGCCCAGGACCGCGAGGTGCTTGACGACCGCCTGCCGGCTGACCGGCAGGACGACCGCGAGCGTGGTGGCCGACGCCTCGCCGCGGGCGGCGAGCACGTCGAGGAGCTGCCGGCGGGTCGGGTCCGCGAGCGCGACGAACACCTCGTCGGCCTCGGACGCCTCGCCCGCGGTCCCGACCCGGCGCTCCGACACCTGCTCGCTCACGCGGCGTGCTGCTCGCCGTAGCGCCGCAGGCTGTCCAGCACCTGCAGCCAGCCCTGGCGGTTGGCCTCGGCGTGCCGCTGCTGGTCGACCTTCACCGCGTCCGTCAAGGTGAAGCCGCTCTCGACGACGCGCACACGGGTGCCGTCGCCTTCGGGCGTGAGGGTGAACTCCACCAGGGTCGCGGTGCCCTCGGCCACCGGCGTGTCCGGATGGCGGGCCCAGCGGTAGGAGAACCGGCGCGGCGGCTCGACCTGCTCGACGACCGCGTGGAACTTGCCGTACTCCTCGGTGGCCAGGACCATCGCTCCGCCGGGACGCAGGTCCAGCTCCACCTGCATGCCCTCGAACCACCTGCCGATGTGCTCCGGCCTGGTCAGCACCTCCCAGAGCCGCTCGGCCGGTGCCGCGACCACGGTCTCCCGTTCGATGCGATCCACCAGTGCCACGGTTGCCTCCCTCCTTGCGAGAATGTGCAACTCTAGGGTTGCACATCATCGCCGGTTGTGCAACCGAGAGGTTGCGGGTATCTCCGAAGGGTCAGCTGCCGAGCTCGGCGAGGACCTTGGCGGCGTGGCCGTCGGCCCTGACGTTGTGCCAGGCCCGTTCGATGCGGCCCTGCTCGTCGACCAGGAAGGTGGAGCGCAGCACGCCCACGGTCGTCTGCCCGTACCTGGTCTTCTCGCCCCAGGCGCCCCAGGCGTCCATCACCTTGTGGCCGGCGTCGGTCAGCAGCGGGAAGCGCAGCCCGAACTTGTTGCGGAAGCGCTGGTGGCTCTCGGCGTCGTCGGGGGAGATGCCGATCACCGGCACGCCGGCGGCCTGGAAGGCGGCCAGGTTGTCGTTGAACTGGCAGGCCTCCTTGGTGCAGCCGGGCGTGTCGTCGGCGGGGTAGAAGTAGACGAGCACCTTGCCGCCCTTGAAGTCCTCCAGCGACACCGGGTTGCCGTCATGGTCGGGCAGGGTGAACTCGGGCGCCTTCACGCCGGCCTCCAGCTTGGCCATCGGCGGTTCCTCTCGTGATGCGGGGTCATCGACTCCGACTGTATTGCTCCGTGCCCCGGCCCGCATCTCAGCGGTTGGTGGAGACGGCCAGGATGCCGAGCAGGGCGAGGGCGGCGCCGACGCTCTGCAGGGCGGTGGGACGCTCGCCGCCGATGGCGCGCGCGAGCATGATCGTCACCACCGGCGCCAGCGACACCAGGACGCTGACCACCGCCAGGTCGCCGGTGGCCACCGCGTAGGCGAGGAAGGCGTCGCCGAGCAGGTTGAGCACGGTGAGCACCCCGACCGGCAGCAGCAGCCCGGGGTCGGCGACGACCAGACCGCGCCGTCCCCGCGAGGCCAGCGCCCCGAGGAAGGCTGGCGGCAGCGCGCCGAGCTGGACGCCGACCGCGACCCAGAGCACGCCGCCACCGGCGGCGGCCGCGGCGCCCAGGTCGATGGCGACGAAGCTGGCGCCGAACAGGAGGGCCGACAGCAGCGCCAGCAGCACCGGGACCCGCGGACGCAGCACCGCCGTCACCCGCCGGGAGCCGGGCGGCGCTCCCCGCCACGGCGGCGGCGGCGCCTGTTTGCCGGCCGCGTCGGGCGCCACCGTGGTCACCACGATCCCGGCGAGCACCGCCACCAGCCCGCCGGCGGTCAGTCCGGTCAGCCGCGCCCCGCCGGCGAGGTCGACCAGCACCGGCAGGACCGCGAAGCTGGCGGCGAGCGGCGCCACGATCACCGTCTTGCCGGTGGCGAGCGCCTGGTAGTAGGCGACCAGCGCGCCCGCGCCGACCGCACCGGCCACGGCGCCCCAGCCGAGCCCGGCGGCGCCGAACGGCTGCCCGGCGGCCACCACGACCACCAGCAGCACCAGGCTCTGGAGGGCCTGGCTGTAGAGGACCAGCAGCACCGGGGCCAGTCGCCGCGCGACCCGGCTGGCCAGGAAGTCGGCGACGCCGTAGCCGACGCTGCTGCCGAGCGCAAGCAGGATGGCGGTCACCGCCGCGGCAGAGCTCCCATGTCGCCAGGAGCCTACCGGGCGGGCGACTTGCCGGGTGCCGGCTTCCGCGCCGGCCGGCGGTCCGGTAAGATCCGAACGCGTGTTCGGGGCGCTGAGGGAGGGACGGATGATCACCAGGGTGAGCTCGGTGGGGCTCCAGGTCGGCGACCAGGACAGGGCGGTCGCCTTCTACGTCGAGAAGCTCGGCTTCGAGAAGCGACGCGACGAGCCGATGGGCCCGGACGCCCGCTGGATCGAGCTCGCCCCGGCAGGGGCCGAGACGGTGGTGGTGCCGTTCACCCCCGGCCTGGTGTTCGCCTGCGACGACATCCAGGCCACCCACGCGGAGCTGCGCGGCCGCGGGGTGGAGTTCACCGAGGCGCCGTCGGAGCAGCCATGGGGCCGCTGGGCCCAGTTCAAGGACCCCGACGGCAACGAGCACGGCCTGATCGAGCGCGCCTAGAGGCGGGGACGTGGAGCGCCGCCGCCCCGGCCGGTGCGACCAGGCAGGGGCGGCGGCGCGGCCAGGGTCAGCGGGCGGTGGCGGTGCCGTCGTGCGGGCGGCGGCGGAGGCCGAGCGCGGCCAGGCCGGCGACCAGCAGCAGCCCAGCGACCAGCGCGAGCATCTTCGGCCAGGCGGCCGGCGAGGTCCCGGCGGCGGGCGCCGTCGCGGGCGCCGGGGCCGGGGCGGGGGCGGCCGGCTCGCCGGCGTCCGAGGCGGCGGCCAGCGGCTTGCGGTCGGGCAGGCCCAGCGAGACCAGGTTCAGGCGCAGGCTGTCGTTCGCCTGGAACCAGCCGCCCATGGTCCTGGTGGTCGCGTCGAGGACCGGCTGCCCGGCGGCCATCGACGTCACCGGACCGGTGGCGGCGTACGGGTAGACGTCCTGGCGGACCTTGCGGTCCTTGCCGTCGCCGCCGGGGAAGGTCCAGGTGATCGTGTAACGCGGCCCGAGGCGGTCGGTGGGCGCGGACTGCAGCACGCCGCCCTGCCCGCCCTCGAACACCACCGCGAACAGCCCGGCCAGCTCGGCCAGGTTGGCCAGGTCGGTGCCGCTGCCCGGCTCGCCGTCGCCGCGCAGGGTGATGGGGCCGCCCGGCAGGCCGCCGGACCCGCCGCCGTCGATGGTGGCCGCCGAGGCGCCCTTGGCCGACGCGGCGGTCGGGATGGCCAGCAACAGGGCAGCGGCGAGGGCAAGGGTGGTCAGGACGCGAGGCTTCATCGTCCGGCTCCTTCCGGCTGGTGACGCGTTCGCCCCTGGTACACCGGCCCGGCCCGGACGGTTCCGGGCCGCCGCTCAGCTCCGGTAGACCAGCATCGACGTTCCCACCGGCAGCCTGTCGAACAGCCGGTCCATCGCCGCGGTGGTGATGCGGATGCAGCCGTGGCTGGCTGGGAACGGGGGCACCGAGGGGGCGCCGTGCAGCGCGTAGCCGCCGGTGAAGTAGGCGGGCCGGTACAGCAGGCCCAGCTCGCTCCTGCGCCAGGCGTTGATCTTGCGCTGGATCTTGAAGTCGCCGAGGGGGGTGGAGGAGACGCGGACGTCGCCGCGGACCGTGTAGGTCTGCCCGGAGGCCGAGGAGGCGTCGAGGATCTCCCGGATCCTGCCGTCGGCGACCAGGTAGACGACCTGGAGGGTGAGGTCGGCCTCGACGTGGAAGCCGGCCCTGCCGGAGCGGGGCTTTGGCACCCTTGGCCGCTCGAGGGCCTTGCGGGTGATCGGCCCGACGACCCCGTCGCGGTCGAGGCGGTTGACCTTCTGGAAGGCGACCACCGCGTGGTGGGTCTCTGGGCCGAACCTGCCGTCGCTCTCGTGGACCTGGTAGCCGAGCTCGGCCAGCCGGCGCTGCAGCTGCTCGACCGCCTGCCCCTCCGAACCGGAGCGGAGCTTGGCCGGCTCGGCCGGGTGCTTGGGCTTGGCGGGCTTCGGCTTGGTGGTCGTCGGCGGCGCGGTGGTGGGGGTGGTGGTGGGCGCCGTCGTGGGCGCCGTGGTGGCGGGCGCGGCAGTGGGGCCGGTTGACACGGCCCGTGAGGCGCCGGCTCCTTCGCAGGCCGCCAGGATCAGCGTGGCGACCAGCCCGGCGGCGACCAGCCCCAACCGGGCGCTGCCCGTCCTGCGCGCCACGCTCGACACCCCCGTCCAGTGTCCGTCGGAGTCCTCCCCAGATGTACCAGCACGGGGCCGCCGGCGGCGTCTCGGGGCGATAACGGTTGCCCGACGATCGCGCCGGGCTCAGGCGGCCTTCGGCGTTGCCCGCTCGACGATCGCGGCCAGGTCGAGGCCGGGCGGCAGGGTGCCGAAGGCGCTCCCCCGGTCGCCGCCGAGGCGCGAGGCGCAGAAGGCGTCGGCCACGGCGGGGTGGCCGTGGCGGACCAGCAGGGCGCCCTGGAGGACCAGGGCGAGCCGCTCGGCCAGGCGGCGGGCGCCCGCCTCCAGCCGCTCCGGGTCGGCGGCCAACCCGCCGAGCTCGCCTTCCAGCAGGGCGGCGGCCCGCTCCAGCCGGCTGTCGGCCGCCCTGGCCGGTGCGACCTCGTCGAGCACGGCCTGCACGGCCTGCGGCCGCCGTGCCATGGCGCGCAGCACGTCGAGACAGTTGACGTTGCCGGCGCCTTCCCACAGCGAGTTGAGCGGCGCCTCCCGGTACAGCCGGGGCATGCCGCTCTCCTCCACGTAGCCGTTGCCGCCGAGGCACTCGAGCGCCTCGGCGGCGACCGCGGGCGCGCGCTTGCAGACCCAGTACTTGGCCGCCGCGGTCGCCAGCCGGCGGAAGGCCGCCTCCCGCTCGTCGCCGGCCGCCCGGTCGAAGGCGCCGGCCAGCCGCATGGCGAGCAGCGCCGCCGCCTCGCCCTCGACGGCCAAGTCGGCCAGCACGTTGCGCATCAGCGGCTGGTCGGCCAGGCGGCGCCCGAAGGCGCTGCGGTTGGCGGCGTGGTGGGCGGCCTGGGCGACCGCCTGGCGCATCAGCGCGGCCGACCCGACGACGCAGTCCAGCCGCGTGTGGCTGACCATCTCGATGATCGTCTGGACGCCGCGGCCCTGCTCGCCGACCGGCCAGGCCAGCGCGCCGTCCAGCTCGACCTCGCTGGAGGCGTTGGACCGGTTGCCGAGCTTGTCCTTGAGGCGCTGGAGATGGAAGCGGTTGCGGCCGCCGTCCGGCAGCACCCGCGGCAGCAGGAAGCAGGAGAGCCCGGCCGGCGCCTGGGCGAGGACCAGGAAGGCGTCGCTCATCGGCGCCGAGCAGAACCACTTGTGGCCGGTGAGCAGCCAGCCGCCGTCCGCACCGGCCGGCACCGCCGTGGTGGTGTTCGCGCGGACGTCGGAGCCGCCCTGCTT
>DASYRU010000243.1:0-7953 GCA_036004165.1 Actinomycetota bacterium | reverse complement strand
GCGGGCAGGTCGGCCCGCTCGCAGGTGAGCCCGACCAGGAAGGGCCCGAAGCGGCCGTAGGCGGCGGTGACCTCGTCGAAGCGCATGTCGTAGACGACCTGCTTGATCGCGGTGAGGTCGTCGGCGAGCAGGGTGACGCCCCACTCGAAGTCGTCAAGGCCGGTCGCGCCGGTGACCAGCTGCAGCACCCGGCCGGTGTAGCGGCGGCCCACCTTGCCGTGGCCGCCCATCAGCCGGCGGCGCTCCTCGAACGGCAGCCGGTACCAGTTGGCGCCCGGCTCACGAGCCTTGCTCATCGGGTAGAACGCCAGCACGGCGCGGCGTGGCAGGCGCGGGTGGAGCCGGTCCTCCCGCTGCTTGGCCAGCCGTTCCTCGGCCTTGGCCAAGCGCTCCTGCAGGCCGTCGGCTCCCTGGTCGAGCAGGCGCGCCTTGATCTCCTCGACGGTCTCCATGTACTCGGAGGCCTCGGTGAGCGAGACGAAGGAGTATGCCGGCTCCAGCGGGCCGACCGCCCGCAGCGCGCGGGACAGCGCCTCGTGCCTGGCCAGGTCGGGGCCGAGCGCCATCACGCCCAGGTCGGCCTTGAGCCCGAGCATGGCGGCGCAGAGGATCTGGTGGTCGGTGAGGGCGGCGAAGCTGTCGAGGGCCGCGACCAGTTCCTTGCCGGCCTGGCGCGGGTCGGGGGAGCGGCTGGGGTGGACCCGGAAGAACAGGTGGGTGACCCCCCAGCCGGTCGACGGGATGACGGGTTCCATCGGCGCTGCCTCCAAGGCTCGAACGTGGCACGCTGCCATCGTCGCCCACCATCGTGCCTGCTTGCGAGGCGGTTTGCCGAGTTCGGCGCGGATACCTCAGCACTTTCGACGAGATCGACAGGCTTGAGATTATTGACATGAGTGACCTGGTGCTAGCATCCGATCGAGCAAGGGTGCAGGCTGCCGTCGCGGTGCGGTTCGAACTGTCCCTGCCGGCTGGGTCGGGTGCCGGCCCGGCAAGCGTTGGATGTCGATGGTCGAAGGAGGGACAGGAGTTCATGACCAGCGGTGTCGTCAAGTGGTTCAACCCCGACAAGGGCTACGGCTTCATCGCTCGTCCCGACGGCGAGGACGTGTTCGTGCACTTTTCCGCCATCCAGGCGGAGGGCTACCGGTCGCTCGACGAGGGACAGCTGGTGGAGTTCGACGTCACCCAGGGGCCGAAGGGCTTGCAGGCGGCCAACGTCCGCCCGTTGCCTCCAGAGTGACCCGAAAGCTGTGAACCGGCCCGCCTGGCGCCCGCCAGGCGGGCCGCTCAGCCTCCGCGGCTGCCCGGGTGATCGCGCAGGTACCGCTCGACCTCGGCGACCAGCTCCTCTGGGGGCAGGTCCGCCAGCGCCGGTCCGTCGTCGTCGGCGTCGGCCTCCAGCCGCTCGATGTAGCCGGCCAGCTCGGGGTTCTCCTCGATCAGGTCGGCCACCGCGGAGTCGAACACCTCGGTCTGGCCGGCGAGCCCGCTGGTGTCCACGCCCAGCGGCAGCAGCCGTCCGAGCTCCTCGATCAGGGCCATCGCGCCCCACGGGTTGGGCGCCAGGTGCAGGTAATGGGGGAGTGCCGCCCACAGGCCGACCGAGGGGATCCCCGCCCGTGTCGCCGCGTCCGCCAGCACGCCGAGGATGCCGGTGGGGCCCTCGTAGCGGGAGACGGGCAGCCCCAGCCGCTCCGCCAGCTCGCGGTCGCCAGCCGAGCTCACCACCTGGACCGGACGGGTGTGCGGGACGTCGGCCAGCAGGGCGCCGATGGTGACCACCATCTCCACCCCGAACGCGGAGGCGACCTCCACGATCTCGGCCGAGAAGGTCCGCCACCGCAGGTGCGGTTCGTGGCCCCTGACCAGGATCAGGTCGTGGTCGGCGCCTGGCAGGTGGGCGGCCTGTAGCTCGACCGCCGGCCAGTCGACGTGCCGGATGCCGTCCGCCAGCCGCACCGTCGGCCGCACCTCCTGGAAGTCGTAGAACTCCTCCGGGTCCAGCGAGGCGAATTGCTTCGCCTCCAGCGCGGTCCCTACGGCGTCCAGCGCGGTGGTGGCGGCCTCACCGGCGTCGTTCCAGCCGTCGAAGGCCGCCAGCAGCACCGGCCTGCGGAGCCTCGGCCGGCGGGTCATGGTGGTGTGATCCAATGTCCAGTTTCACCTTCTATGGCGTCCTATGGCGTCAGGTTCGCCCCGTCCACAGTACCGAGTCTCCTCCTCGAGGGGCACCCCAGCTGTGACCAGGCGGAGCCACCGCGGATCGCCGCCGGGATCTGCTGCACGGGCGACCGATCGTCCTAGTCGCATCGCTGTAGGACGGCACGCTGGCCCTACCGCCGATCGGGATCCGTCCAAGCGGTTGGCCGGCCGCCGCGGCGTAGTGGCCCCTACGCTCCGTCTGCAGGCCCGCGAGCAGCAAGAAAGCATGATCCACGGCCGTCCCCATGCCATCCGTCCGCACCCGTTCGCAGACTGGGTTACGTAGGGCGGCCTACGTCGTGGGATAGCCGACCGGGCTGCGTCGATTTGGCGAATCTTGTCGGATCGAGCCGTCGTCCCCATCTGGCACAACACGAGTTGCCAAAACGCAGTACTATGCACCTTGCGGCCCCTCGCGCTGTCTTGGCCCCCCCGGATGGCGCGGGGGCCCTTCTATCCCTGGAAGGCTCCCTGGCGCCCGCGACCGGCCGAGCCTGGCCTACAGCATCTTGCCTACAGATCGCTCAGCGCCACCCCTTCGTCGGCGAGCCGGGACGGGTCGACCGGCGCGCCGCGGCGGATGACCGCGCGGACCGGGTCCTCGGCGTCCCAGTCATTGACGATCAGCGCAGCTCGCGGGACGCCGCTCTGCAGGTACCAGGCGACGAACCTCGGCGCCTTGACGTCCTGGGTGCCGCGCACCACCAGTCCGTCCCACTCCCGGACGTGGCCGAGGTAGGACAGGGACAGATCGAACTGGTCGGAGAAGAAGTAGGGAACGCGGTCGTAGCGTTCGGCGGCCCCGGCCATGTTGCGGCCGGCGATCAGGCCCTGGTTCAACGCCTCGGCCCAGTGCTCGATGCGGATGCGCCCGAACTGCGGGTGATTGGCCCTGGCGATGTCGCCGGCGGCCCAGATGCGGTCGGCCGCCCTGAGGTGCTCGTCGACCAGGATGCCGTCCTGGACCTGCAGGCCGGCCTGCTCGGCCAGCTCCACGTCGGGGCGCACGCCCACCGCGATGACCACTACGTCGGCCGCCAGGCGGCTGCCGTCGGGGAGCACGACCGCCTCCACGGCGCCGTCCCCCTCCAGCCGCTCCGCCCCGGTCCTGGTGCGGACGTGGACGCCCCGGTCGCGGAGGAACCGCTCGAAGAAGCGGCCCAGCTCCGTCCCGACGGCCCGGGTCCACAGGGTCTCGGCGAGCTCGAGGATGGTGACGCGGGTGTCCATCTGGGTGGCGCTGGCGGCCACCTCGGCGCCGATGAACCCGCCGCCCACCACCACCATCGTCTCGGCCCGCGAGATGGCCGCCCGCAGCCGCTCCGCCTGGTCCACGGTGCGCAGGTAGTAGACGCCCTCCAGGTCCTCGCCGGGGAGGCCGAGCCGCACCACCTTTGACCCGGTGGCGAGCACCAGGCCGCCGTAGCGGAGCTGGTCGCCGACCTCGGTGGTGACCGTCCGGGTGCTGGCGTCGAGGGTGCCGGCGCGGGTGGCCTGCATGACCTCGACGTCGTGGTCGCGATACCAGGCTTCGTCGTGGGTTCGGGTCTTCTCGCGGCCGGCCTCGCCACGCAGGAACTCCTTGGACAGCGGCGGGCGCTCGTAGGGGAGCTCCGGCTCGGCGGTCAGCACCACCGCCGACCCGGAGCCGCCGGCCGCCCTGACCCCCTCGGCCGCCTTGGCGGCGGCCACCCCGCCGCCGATGATGAGGTGCTCAACGTCGCGGACGGCCATGCCTGCCTCCAGGGGTCGCGCCGGCCCCGGGGGGGTCCGCCGGGGGGCTCAAGACTAGCCCCCTCGGCCGGACTCCTCGGCGACCAGGTCGTCGAGCTCCCGGGCCCGGGCCAGGTAGCTGGTGGGGTCGGTATCGTAGGCGCCGGTCCGCTCGACCGCGCGTGCGATCGCCGCCGGCACCAGCCGGTCGAGGGGCAGGCCCCGACCGGCCGCTTCCCGCGCCTCGGTCGCCGAGCGACCTGGGACCCAGGCCGCCGTGGGCAGCCTGGCGGTCGGCAGCGACAGGTCGGCGAGCGGGTGCCCGTCCCGCTCGGCCACCAGCAGGACCGCCGCGCGGCGCAGCCGGGCGATGGCGGCGGGCGGGTCGTCGTAGTAGCGGGCCTCCACCAGCTGGGCGGCCTTGTCGGCGCCGAGCAGCAAGGCCACCTCGGCGCCGGTCATGCCGGCGAGGGCCTCGGCCATGTCGACCAGCAACGGGTGGCTGGCCGCGGCCGCCACCGCCCAGGACCGCCGGCGGGTCCAGCGGGCGGCCCAGTCGAGCCGGTCGACCGGGTGCGCCCGCTCGAGCCGCTCCTTGTCGAGGCTGACCGGGGCCATCGCCAGCAGCACCCGCTCGCAGCCGGCACGGTGACCGGCGACCGCGAGGGCGGCATGTGCCCGCGTGAAGGGGTTGAAGGTGCCGGCGAGCAGCCCGACCCGGCCGCCCTGTGGCAGGTCGCCGGCGACCGGCTCCAGCCGCGACGGCCCTTGGCCGGCCGCGCGTGCGATGGCGGCGGCCAGCGGCCGGAGCCGCCGCCGCTCCCCTCCTGTGAGCGTTCCGCGTGGCATCCGCCGCAGCATGGCACGGCAGCGCGGCCGGGCGGACCACCCCGCGCCGACGCGGCCGGGCGCCTCAGCCCTTCAGCTCGAGCGGGACGACGGTCAGCTGCAGCAGCTCGCCGCCGCGGAAGGCGCGGACCTGCAGCGGCCGGCCGATCCGCTCGGCGACCATCAGCTGCTGCAGGTCGCCGGCGTCCTCCACCGGGACGCCGTCCACGTCGATGATGAGGTCCTCGTTGCGCAGGCCTGCCTTGGCGGCGGGGCTGCCGCCGACCACCTGGACGACCTCGACGCCGGCGGTCCGGTCGATGGCCTGGGCGACCCTCGGTGGCAGTGGCCGGCGCCCGCCGGCGATGCCGATGAAGGCGCGGCGGAACCGGCCCTCTCGCATCAGCGCCGCGATGATCCGCCTGGTGGTGGAGTTGACCGGGACGGCCAGGCCCAGACCCACACCGGCCACCGCGGTGTTGACCCCCACCATGCGCCCGCGCCCGTCGACCAGGGCACCACCGGAGTTGCCCGGGTTCAGCGCCGCGTCGGTCTGGATGACGTTCTCGACCAGCCGGCTGGCCCGGCCGTCGGAGGTCGGGAAGGAGCGCCCGAGGGCGCTGACCACCCCGGCCGTGATCGAGCCCGCCAGGCCCATCGGGTTGCCGACGGCGACGACGAGCTGGCCGACCTGGAGCCGGTCGGCGTTCCCCAGGGACACCGGCTCCAGGTCGGCCCCGCTCGAGCGGATCACCGCCAGATCAGACAATGGGTCACGGCCGACCACCTCGAAGCGCAGCTCGCTGCCGTCGGTCAGCGAGGCCCGGCCGCGGTCTGCCCCATCGACCACGTGGGCCGAGGTGACCAGGAACCCGTCGGGCGTGATCGCGACCGCCGAGCCGGAGCCCTGCGCCTGGTAGCCGCCGCGGACGCGCCGGCTGACGCGCAGGCTGGCCACGGAGCCGATGACCCGCTTGGCGACGGACGTGACCACCTGCGAGTAGGCGTCGAGGGCTTCCTGGTCCGACGGGCCGGGATCGGCCCGCTGGTCGCGCTCGGCCTCATCGAGCAGCGCGTCGACGAACTGGATGGTGCTCACCGTCGCCTCCAAGATCTGGTGCCTCGTCGTCGTGAGACGACAACATCGTAATACTGTAATCACGAAGCCGCCCGCCGGGATTCCCGGGTGTTCCGCAACCGCCGGGAGGCCTGGCTTGCCCTGGCTTGCCATACTGGTGCGCCATGCCGGTCGACCCAGAGCTGCTGGCCGGGCTGCGCGCGGCCGTCGCGGCCGTTCCCGGCAACGTGGTGCTGCGCCTGCACCTGGCCGCGCTGCTGCTGGAGGCGGGCCAGCAGACCGAGGCCCTCGAGCACTGCTCGGCGGTGCTGGCCCGCTTCCCCGGTCACCAGCGAGCCCTCGCCCTGACCGCCCGCGCCGGCGCCACCGCCAACCCCGACCCGGTCGGCTCCCCCCCCGGCCGGCCGGATCCCGACGACGGCCCAGCCGGTAGGCGGTCCGGTCCAGTCCCGTCCACTGGGCCCGGGGAACCCCGAGCGGGTGCCCCGGTCGATCCGGAGGGGTCCGGGGAACCCCGGAGGGGTGCCCCGGTCGATCGGGCCGACGTCGATCAGTGGGTGCTCGGCGAGGTGGAGCGGCCGCGGGTGACGCTGGCCGACGTCGGCGGCATGCCGGCGCTCAAGCGGTGGCTGACCACCGCCTTCCTGGCACCGCTCCGTGACCCGGACATGCGCCGGCTGTTCGGGCGCTCGCTCCGCGGCGGCGTGCTCGAGTACGGCCCGCCAGGCTGCGGCAAGACCTTCCTGGCAAGGGCCCTTGCCGGCGAGCTCGGCGCCGGCTTCCTCCGCATCGACCTGGCTCACGTGGTCGACATGTGGCTCGCCTACAGCCGGCGCAGCGTCCACGAGATCTTCGAGACCGCCAGGGCCAGCGCCCCCTGCCTGCTGTTCCTGGACCAGCTGGACGCCATCGGGCCCCGCAGAGCTGGGCGCCGCCACTCGGTCGGCGCCGGCGTGGTCGACCAGTTGGTGGCCGAGCTCTACAGCGCCAGCGAGGAGCACGAGGGCGTGTTCGTGGTCGCCGCCACCGAACATCCCTGGGACGTCGACCCGCTGCTGCGCCGGCCGGGGCTGCTCGACCATCGCCTGCTGGTGCTCCCGCCCGACCGCGAGGCCCGCGAGGCGATCATCCGTGCCGCCCTGCACGGGCGTCCCCTGGCCGACGACCTGGACGTGGGTGCGCTTGCCGCGCGGACCGAGCGCTATTCGGCCGCGGACCTGGCGCAGCTATGCGAGTCGGCCGCCGAGGGGACGCTGGAGGCTTCGATGGTGAGCGGCCGCTCGCGGCCGATCGCGATCGCCGACTTCGCGCGTGGGCTGCACGAGATCCGGCCGAGCACCACGCCCTGGTTCGACCTGGCGCGGAACTTCGCCCGCTACGGCGGGGAGGCCGGCGCCTACCACGACCTGGTCACCCACCTCCGCATGGAGGGCTGACGCCGGAAGCTCATCGCCGCCGGCTCACACCCCCACGTCCACCCACACCAGACGGTGGTCGGAGGTGGGGAACGGGAACACCCCCACCAGCCGGAACAGCGGGTCGGCGCGGAGCGGCCAGAACACCCGGGCGTCCAGCATGCGCAGGCTCCTGCTGGGCAGGACGTAGTCGGCCCGCAGGTTGCCCGGCCCGGGGACGTCGGCGAAGTCGGCCGCGTCGAAGGCCGGGTCGCTGCGGTGCGTCGAGTTGGCGCCGCCCTGGAGGGCGGCCTGCTCGGGCGCGCCCGGGCTGGTGGGCGTCAGCGAGGTGTTGACCCGCGGGTTCTCCAGCAGCTGCTGGGCCGACCCGGGCACGCTGTCGCCGTCCAGCGGGTCGGAGTTCTGGTCGCCCATGATCACGAAGCGGGCGCCGGGCGCCAGACCGCCACGGCGGCCGTGGTCGTCGTAGAGGTAGCCGATCCGCGAGGGCAGCACGTAGTCGGCCCAGAGGCGGATCTCGTCGTGGTTGCGGGTCCCGTTGCGGTCCTCCGGACCGTCGAAGACCGGCGGGGTGGGGTGGCTGACCAGGGTGTGGACCACCTGGCGGCCGATCAGCACCGGCAGGTCCCAGTGGCTCTTGGAGGAGAGCCGGAAGGCCGCCAGCTCCGCCGGGGAGTACCAGTCGGCCGGGGCCGCCGTCGCCGGGTCGTCTGG
>DASYRU010000242.1:0-1527 GCA_036004165.1 Actinomycetota bacterium | reverse complement strand
TCGCCGGCCACCGGGGTGCCCTCGATGGCCAGGCGGCCGCCGCACTGGACCCCCGCGATGCCCCGCCTGCCCATGAACAGGGCCGACACCCGCCCGGTGCCGTCCTCCAGCACCACCTCGAGGGTCGGCACGGCGGCCTGGGGCTGGATGCGGATGCGGTGGATCTGGCCCTCGAACCGTGCCCGGACGCGGGGCCGCGCCTCGCCGATCGGGGTGACCTCGACGCCCATCACCGGCCTCCGAGGTGGAGCTTGACCATGCGGAGCTGCGGCGGGCCGCCCCCGTCCAGCGCCGACCGGCAGGCCTCGGCCGCCTCGCGCAGGGCGGCGGCGAGGGCGTCGACGTCGATGCCGTCCTTTGCCGGCCGGTACGGCTCCAGGTAGTCGGCGGCCCGGGACAGCACGCTCACCGCGCCCTTGTAGTTGCCCTCGGTGGCGTGCCACATGCCGGCCGCGCCCTGGATGATGCCCTTGAGGAAGTCGCGGTCGGGCCGGCCGGTCCGCATCCGCCAGACCTCCTCCCAGACCTCGTGGGCCTCCCAGTACATGCCGTCGTCGAACAGGGCGCCGCCACGGCGCAGCACCTCGTCCTCCGGGAGGCTGAAGGGCTCCCAACCGGGCTTGAAGTCCGGCCTGGTCCCCCGCCTGCGGGTTGCCGCCATATGGTGATCGTACGCCAAAGGAGTTCGCGCATTACCTAGCGCACGGGATCCCGAAGGCGATCAGGTCGGACGTCAAGGTGATACGCGAAGTCCTTTGAGGGCCAGGTTGCGCTACCCGGCGGTGGCCAGCGCGTGGGCGGTGGCGGCGATCGCCATCCGCGTGGTGCGCAACAGCGGGCGATCCCGCTCGGGGAGCACCACCAGCGACCCGACCCGCCGGCCGCCGTGGACCAGGTCGACCACCGCACCCTCGACGGGCAGCACCAGCGTGCCGCCGACCGAGCGACGATGCCCTGGCGGGATCCGGCCCTCCTCGTCCAGGTGCGGCAGGCCGTCGAGGTCGGGCGTGCCGCCGGCCTCGCCGGCCGCGGCGACCACCCGTTCGCCGGCCGGCTCGGTCCTCGTGACCAGCACCGTCCGCGCCCGCAGCAGGTCGCGCAGGCCCTCTGCCGCGACCCGGTCGGCGTCGCGGCCGCCGCGGGCCACGGCCAGGTTGACGGCCACCAGCAGGCGCAGCGCCTCCGCCTCCTCGCGGGCCTCCACCCTGGCCCTGCGGCCGGCCCGGCCGCTCACGCTGGCCAGCGCCCCGGCGACGAACAGCAGCACGACGGTCAGCACCTGCCCCCACGAGTTGATGCGCAGCGTCTCGTAGGGGGTGGTGAAGAAGAAGTTGTAGGCCAGTGCGGCCGACAGCGCGGCGCTCATCCCGGCGAGCCTGCCGCCGACGATGGCGCACAGCACGACGATGATCACGTAGACGATCACCACGCTCTCCAGGTCGACCGACGACCGGACCGGCCGCAGCGCGACCCCGAGCACGATGCTGGCGACGAAGCCGGCGAGCCCCCAGGCGGCCCCCTCCCCGT
>DASYRU010000241.1:0-3974 GCA_036004165.1 Actinomycetota bacterium | reverse complement strand
GGTCGCCGCCCACAGCCTGCGGCTGTCCAGCCTGCTGCTGGCGGCCGGCCGGCCCCACAGCGTGCTGCCGCTGTCGGGGATCACCCACATGGCGGTGCGCGAGGCGGTGGCCGAGAACCTGCTGCACCTGCAGCTGGAGTTCCTGAAGGACGCCCTCGGGTAGCAGTCGCTGGCAGCTCGACCATCCGCCGTCCCCGTTCGATGTGGGGGGAGCTCGCTCCCCCCACGGCCCCCCAAGAGCGCCTGTGCCATGGTCGCGGTGGTGCCGTCCGGTCGGGCGTTAGGCGGCCAGCTCCGCCAGCAGCCGTAGCTGGCGGACGCGCTGCTCCTGGGTCCAGGCGGAGGGAGCCGCCACCAGGGTGCGCACCCCCGACTCGCGGTAGGCGGCCAGGCGCTCGCGGACCCGGCCGGCCGGGCCGCACAGCGTCACCAGGTCGATCAGCTCGCCGGGCAGCGCGGCGCACGCCTCCTGCCTGCGGCCGGCAAGGTAGTGCTCCTGCACCTCCTCGGCGGCCCGCTCGAACCCGTAGCGGCGCGCCTGATCGTTGTAGAAGTTCCGCTCCCGCGAGCCCATCCCGCCCACGTACAGGGCCAGGAACGGCCGCATCGCGTCCCTCGCCGCCTCCAGGTCGTCGTCGACGTGCAGCTGCACCGTCGGGGCCACGTCGAAGCCGTCCAGGTCGCGGCCGGCCACAGCGGCCCCCTCCTGCAGGTGGGCGCGGAAGGACGCCGCATGCTCGGGGGCGTACATGAACCCGAGCCAGCCGTCGAACAGCTCGCCGGCCAGCGCGAGGTTGCGGGGCCCCATCGCGCCCAGGTAGATGGGGAGGCGCGGCTGCACCGGGGCGATCGTCAGCTTCAGCGCCTTGCCCTGCCCGTCCGGCAGCGGCAGCTGGAGGGTCGGCCCCTGGTAGACCAGCCGCTTGCGGTCGAGCGCCAGGCGGACCGCCGAGACGTAGTCGCGGGTGCGGGCCAGCGGCCGCTGGTAGCGCTGGCCGTGCCAGCCCTCCGCCACCTGCGGGCCGGACAGGCCGAGGCCGAGCCGGAAGCGTCCGCCCGACAGCTGGTCGAGGGTCGCCGCGGTCATCGCGGTCATCGCCGGGCTGCGGGCCGGCAGCTGGAAGACGGCGGAGCCGAGCTGGATGGTGCTGGTCTGGGCGGTCAGCCAGGCCAGCACCGTGGCCGCGTCGGAGCCGTACGCCTCGGCCGCCCAGGCGGAGTCGTAGCCGAGCCGCTCGGCCTCCCGCACCAGCGCCAGCTGCTCCTGGGCGGTGCTGCCCAGCCCGAAGTAGCCGACCGTCAACCCCAGCCGCACCCGGCTCACCCCCCGGTCGCGGCCGTCGCCTCGCGCGCGAAGGTCTCGAAGGCGTTGACGTAGCGGGCCACGTCCTCGTCGGTGTGCTGCACCGACAGCGTCCACTGCTCGTCGATGCCGGGGGTCATGAACACGCCCTCGGTCAGCTCGAACAGCCACGACAGGTAGGAGAGGTCGGCGTCCACGCCGTCGCCGTCGAAGCCGGCGTAGGCGCGGTAGTCGCGCAGCCGCTGCGGGGCGTACATGACCGCGCCCTTCCCGCCGACGCCGGTGGTGTAGCAGGGCAGGTCGTAGTCGTCGATGACCCGCTGGCAGCCGGCCAGCTGGGCGTCGTTGAGCCGGTTCAGCTCCTTGTAGGCGTCCTCGGTCAGCACCTCGGTGAGGGCGACCAGGCCGGCCCTGGCGCCCAGCGGGTTGCCGTTGAAGGTGCCGAGCTGGGGCACCCCGTCGCGGGCGATCTCGGCCATCAGCTCGCCGCGGCCGCCGAAGCCGCCGAGCGGGGTGCCCCCGCCGACCGCCTTGGCGAAGCACTTGAGGTCGGGGGCGACCCCGTAGACCTCCTCGGCGCCGCCGTAGGCGATCGTCGCGCCGGTCTTGACCTCGTCCCAGATGAGCAGCACGCCGTGGCGGCTGCAGATCTCCCGCACCGCCGCCAGGTAGCCGGGTTCCGGGTCGATGATGCCGACGTTCATCATCACCGGCTCCATGATCATCCCGGCGACCTCGCCGGCGTTGGCGGCCAGCAGCCGGTCCAGCGCCTCGGCGTCGTTGTAGGGCACGATCAGGGTGAGGTCGGTGACCGCCCTTGGCGTGCCCTTGCCGAAGGCGACGCTGGCGGGTGCCGCCCGCGGGCCCATGTCGTGCTTGCCGGGGCGGATGGAGACCAGCACCGACTCGTGGTGGCCGTGGTAGGAGCCCTCGATCTTGACGATCTTGTCGCGGCCGGTGACGCCGCGGGCCAGCCGGATGGCGTCCATGGTCGCCTCGGTGCCCGAGTTGGTGAAACGCAGCTGGTCGATCCGGAAGCGCCGGCAGAGCTCCTCGGCCAGCAGGGTGGTCTCGGCCACCGGCTGGGCGAAGTGGGTGCCGATCGCGGCCCGTTCGGCCAGCGCCTCCACGATCCTGGGATGGGCGTGGCCGACGGCCATCACCCCGAAGCCGTTGTGGTAGTCGGAGTACTGGTTGCCGTCCACGTCCCAGACGCGGCTGCCGGCGGCCCGCTCGAAGAAGATCGGGTACGGCGGCGAGTCCTGGAAGCTGGAAGCGACCCCGAGCGGCAGCGACCGCAGGGAACGCTCCCGCCACTCGCGCGACTTCGGGGTGCGCTGGTGGACCAGCTCGGTTCGGGACCTGGTCAGCGCCTCGATGCGCTCCTGGTCGGGTCGTCGGCTCATGCCTGATCACGCTCCTGGCGCGGGGGACCTTCGCCTTGCTTGGAGACTGGCGTAGAGTACTGCGAGATTCGTGGCACGGTCAACGGATTTGGAGGTATTTCGCATGACCAGGGCAGCGGGGGTGGATCCGGTCGACCGGCGCATCGTGGCCGCCCTGCAGCGCGACGGGCGGCGCCCGTTCACCGCCATCGCCCGCGAGCTCGGCCTCTCCGAGGCGGCCGTGCGCCAGCGGGTCGCCCGCCTCCAGGCGGCCGGGGTGATGCAGGTGGTGGCCGTCGCCGACCCGATGACGCTGGGCTACAAGACCATGGCGATGGTGGCGATCTCGGTCGACGGGCGCTCCCTCAGGCAGGCGGCCGAGGCCGTGCGCCGCCTGCCCGAGGTCTCCTACCTGGTGCTGACGGCCGGCTCGTTCGACATGCTCGCCGAGGTGGTCTGCGAGGACAACGACCACCTGCTGCGGCTGCTGTCGGAGGACCTGGCCGCCATCGAGGGGGTCCGCGAGACCGAGACGTTCATGTACCTGCGGCTGCTCAAGGAGGCCTACACCTGGTCGCTGACCGAGGCCTCCCCCAACGGCGCCTGATCCCCTCGCCGGCGCTACAGCCCCGCCCGGGGCTGCCGAAGATCACAGCAGGCCGACCGCCACGGCCTGCGGCGTCAATCCGGCCGACGAGGAGCGAGCGTGCGCGAGCCCCCCGATGCCCGGCCGGCCGCGCGCCTGGCGGCCGCCGTCCGCGGGCTCGGCCGGCCACCGTCCGGGCTGCTGGCCCGGGTGCGCTGGCTGTTCCTGCTGGCCGCGCTCGTCAACGCCGTCGTCCTCGGGACCCAGGTGCTGACCAGCTGGGACGCCGCCTGGCAGCTACGCGGCGGCGCCATCGCCGCGCTCGCCTGGCTGGTGAGCTGCTGGGTCGCCGACCACCTGGTGGCCCGCAGCGTGCGCTGGCACGTGCGGGCCGTCGGCCGCGAACGGGCGCTCGCCGGGGTGGGGCCGGCGCTGTTCGCCGCCGCCGACCCGGCCGCGATCCACCAGACCGCGGTGACCACCGCCGTCGAGCTGGTGGAGGCGGGGCAGGGCATCCGGGTGTGCCTGGTGGAGCCGGACGGCGACGGGGTGGTGGTGACCGCCGCAGCGGGCGACGATGCCGCCGAGCTGCCCGGGGTCCGTCTGCCGTTCGACGCGATGCCGCCGGCGATCCGCGCCGGCTTCCAGCAACGCCTCCCTGTCTACGCCGAGCAGCTCCCCGCCCTGCGAACCAACGGGC
>DASYRU010000240.1:0-3643 GCA_036004165.1 Actinomycetota bacterium | reverse complement strand
CGAGCGACGAGAGGGAGAGGGAGACCAAGGTGACGATCTCCGCGATCGAGGCCGAGGGCCTCGTCAAGACCTTCGGCAAGGTCCGAGCGCTGGACGGCATCGACATGGTGGCCCGCGAGGGCACCGTGTTCGGCCTGCTTGGTCCCAACGGCGCCGGCAAGACCACCGCCATCCGGGTGCTCTCGACCCTGCTGCGCCCGGACGCCGGACGCGCATCGGTCGGTGGCTACGACGTGGTTCGGCAGCCGAAGCAGGTGCGTCGACTGATCGGGCTCACCGGCCAGTACGCGGCGGTCGACGAGCTGCTGTCGGGCCACGAGAACCTGTACATGATCGGGCGGCTGCTTGGCCTGCGCGCGCCCCAGGCGCGTGCCAGAGCCGCCGAGCTGCTGGAGACGTTCGACCTCGCCGATGCCGCCAGCAAGCTGGCCAAGGCCTACTCGGGCGGGATGCGGCGGCGGCTGGATCTCGCGGCGAGCCTGGTGGGCCGTCCCCGGTTCCTCTACCTGGACGAGCCGACCACGGGACTGGACCCCAAGAGCCGGCTGGCGTTGTGGGGCATGATCCGCGGGCTGGTGGCCGACGGCGCCACGGTGCTGCTGACCACCCAGTACCTGGAGGAGGCCGACCGGCTGGCCGACGAGATCGTCGTGATCGACCGCGGCCGGGTGATCGCGGCCGGCACCCCGGAGCAGCTGAAGACCCGGGTCGGGGGCCAGGTCCTGCAGGCCCGCCCCAGCGACCCCGCCGACCTGGCGGCGACCGAGCGGATCCTGGCGGCGTTCGCCGCCGGCGAGGACGGCACCTACACCGACGGACAGCTGGTCACGGTCACGATCACCGACCGATCGGCGCTGGGCCAGGTGGTCAGGCGCCTGGACGACGCCGGCATCGTCGTGGACGACCTCTCGCTCCGCCGGCCGAGCCTCGACGAGGTGTTCCTGGCCGTCACCGGCCACCTCACGCAGGACGAGTCAGAACCCGACCACGATCCGCAGAGGAGCCGGACGTGAGCACCGCCACCCTCGCCCCGGCCGGAAGCGCCAACGTGGTCGCCAACACGCTGACGATCGCCCGGCGCAACCTGCTGCACATCCGGGCCAACCCGGAGCAGCTGGTGGAGATGACCATCCAGCCGTTCATGTTCCTGGCGCTGTTCGTCTACGTCTTCGGCGGGGCGATCGCCGGCTCCAGCCGCGAGTACCTGCAGTACGCCCTCCCCGGGATCCTGGTGCAGGGCATCGCGTTCACCCCGTTCACCACCGCCATCGGGCTGAACGTCGACTTCCAGCGCGGCCTTATCGACCGGTTCCGCTCGCTGCCGATCGCCCGCTCGGCGGTGATCAGCGGGCGCATCGTCGCCGACGGGGTCCGCATCGTCTGGAGCGTCCTGATCATCACCGGCTTCGGGGTCCTGCTGGGCTTCCGCTTCGGGGGCGGGGTGTCCGGCGCCCTCGGCGCCCTGGCGCTGGTGACCGCGTTCGGCCTGACGATGTGCTGGTTCATGGCCTTCATTGGCATCACCGCCCGCACCACCGAATCGGTGAACACCTGGGGGTTCCTGATCATCCTGCCGCTCACCTTCGCCAGCTCCGCGTTCGCTCAGCCCGACACCATGCCCGGCTGGCTCGAGGCGTTCGTGAACGTGAACCCGCTGACCTCGGTGATCGACGCGACCAGGGGCCTGATGCTCGGCGGCCCGGTGGCCGAGCCGCTGACCGAGTCGCTGATCTGGCTGGCCGTCATCACGGCGGTGTTCGCGCCGCTCGCGATCGCCCGCTACCGCCGCCGCATCTGAGCTAGCTCAGGGGACGGCCCTTCGGCGCGGCTGGGCGGTGGGCTCGGCGGTGGCTCAGGATGCTGGACGCGCCGAGGATGGCGCCCACGATCTCCTGCCGGCTGGTGTCGGTCACCCGGTAGTCGCCCACGTTGCGGCCGAGTCGCAGGACGACCGCGCGGTCGGCGACGGCGCGGACGTCGGCCAGGTTGTGGCTGATCAGGACGACCGCGAGGCCCTGGTCGCGCAGGCGCTCGATCAGGTCGAGCACCTGCGCCGTCTGGGCGACCCCGAGCGCCGCGGTCGGCTCGTCGAGGATGACCAGCTTGGGATTGCCGAGCAGTGAGCGCGCGATCGCGACGGCCTGGCGCTGGCCGCCCGACAGGGAGGCGACCGGCACGCGGACGCTGGGGAGCTGGACCGACAGCGCGGCCAGCAGCTCACGAGCCCTGCGTTCCATCGCGGCCTCCTCGAGCAGGCCGACGCTGGTCTCCTCGACCCCGAGGAACAGGTTGGCGATCACGTCCAGGTTGCTGCACAGGGCGAGATCCTGGTAGACGGTGACGATCCCGAGCGCCTGGGCGTCGTGGGGGCGCTGGATGCTGACGCGGCGGCCTTCCCAGCGGATCTCCCCGGAGTCGGCGGCGTCCACCCCGGCGATCACCTTCACCAAGGTCGACTTGCCCGCACCGTTGTCGCCGACGACGGCCACGACCTCGCCGGCGTACAACGCCAGATCCACGTCGATCAGGGCCTGGACGGCACCGAACCGTTTCGAGATCGCGGACAGCGCAAGGACAGGCCCGCTCAGGTCGATCATCCCCTCCAGCTCCTGGCGTGACGATGATTGTCCCCGATTCGAGGCGGGCGTGAAGGGGGGTAGTTCTGATCTTGACTTCAACGCTTGTAAGCTAGGCGCGAACGAACACGCCCGCACGGGTCGGGAGGTGACATGACCGACACTGCACCGATGCCCGGTTCGCAGTCGGCCTTGCGGCGGGCCAACCAGCTGCGGGTGCTCCGTGCCGTGCGCACCGCCGGAGCGCTCACCCAGGCGGAGATCGCTCGCGGCACCGGGCTGTCGGCCGCCACCGTCTCCAACATCGTGCGTGAGCTGCGTGAGGCCGGAACGGTTCTCGTCAGCCCCACGTACTCCGGCGGCCGTCGCGCGCAGCGCGTCGAGCTGGCACGGCATGCCGGCATCGCGGTCGGCGTCGACTTCGGCGTCTCCCACCTGCGGGTGGCACTCAGCGATCTCGGCGACCGCATCGTCGCCGAGGAGACGATCGCCTACGACGTGGCGGCCAGCGCCGAGCGTGGCATGCGCCGGGCGGTCTGGCTGGTCGAGACCCTGCTGGCCCAGGCGCGGGTGGACCGCTCCGAGGTGATCGGCGTCGGCGTCGGCGTCCCTGGGCCGGTGGACGCCGCCACCGGCGAGATCGACACGGCGACGATCATGACCGGCTGGGCGGGCGTCCGGCCCGCCGAGGAGCTGCGGGGTCGGCTCGGCATGCCGGTGCACGTCGACAACGACGCCAACCTCGGCGCCCTGGGCGAGATGGTCGGGGGCGCCGGCCGGGGCTGCGGGCACCTGGTCTACCTCAAGCTGTCCAACGGCGTCGGCGCCGGCATCGTGGCAGACGGGCGGTTGTACCGCGGCGCCGGGGGCATCGCGGGCGAGATCGGGCACATCACGGTGGACGCGCGCGGACCGGTGTGCCGCTGTGGCAACCGCGGCTGCCTGGAGACCCTGGTCGGCGGGCCGTACCTGCTGCAGATGCTGCCGCGACCGGTCGGCCGCGACGAGCCGCCGCCGACGCTCCTCTCGGTGATCGCCAGCGCGATGGCGGGCGATCCCGGCTGCCG